>JABMDE010000059.1:20401-22180 GCA_015904055.1 Nitrospira sp.
CCCTGGATAGAACTGTACGATGAGCTGCACATGACGGCGGGTGATTATCGTGCTCAGACAACGATATCAATCGCAGGCCCCTGACTGAGGATTCACGGCAGGATCAGCTGTCCAACCCATTTCGAGAATCGGTGTCTCTCAGATGTTTCCTGACTCGCACTTTCTCATGATGTTTGCGAAGCAGTTGCCGACGAATGGCCTCCCGATCCTCTGCTACGATCCGGACCAGCCGATCCACATCTTCCGCATGTTCCCGAACCAACTCGGACAGTTTCTGCAGCTGCCCTTCCAGCCGCTCGACACGCCACGCCATATCGTTTGCGGGCTCCGCAGGTCTGTTGGAAGACTTCACCGCAGGCTTGGAACTATTTCGAAGGGCGGCCACAACAACGTCGCGTTTCATGCTCACTCCTTTGTTACTCAACATGGAAAGCGGACGACCGCTGGATACTGTTGGCTAGTATTATCTGATTCCGCTTTCTTTCTATTTGATGCCGGTCCTGCTAGAATTCGCCGCATGAAGAATATCTTCACGATGGTCCTCGCCGGCGGCAAAGGCGAGCGGCTGTTCCCGCTCACCGACCAGCGCGCAAAACCGGCAGTCCCATTCGGAGGCAAGTACCGCATCATCGACTTCACCTTGAGCAATTGTCTGAATTCCGGACTCCGGAAAGTCGCCGTCCTCATCCAGTACAAATCGCACTCGCTCGACCGGCATATCCGGGTCGGCTGGAATGTGCTCAATGCCGAGCTCGGCGAATATATCGCCTCCGTCCCTCCCCAACAGCGCATCAGTGAAGAGTGGTACAAAGGCACCGCCGATGCCGTCTACCAGAACATGTTTCTGCTCGACAGCGAGCAGCCTGAGTTTCTCCTCATCTTGGCCGGCGATCACATCTATAAGATGAATTATGCCGAGATGTATTACTGGCTGATCGCCAAACAGGCCGACGCGGTGGTCGGCGCGATCGACATCCCGATTCAGGACGCCTCACGATTCGGCGTGATCTCCGTCGACGAAGACTATCGCATCGTTCGGTTCGATGAAAAACCGGCCCAGCCCACTCCGCTGCCGGGGGACCCCGCCCATGCGTTCGTCTCAATGGGCATCTATTTGTTCCGCACCAGTGCGATCCGTAAATTCCTGATGGCCGACGCCCAGGAGTCCGGCGCCCACGACTTCGGCAAAAACATTATTCCGCGGATGATCGAAGAACAACGCGTGTACGCGTTTAAATTTCAGGATGCGAATAAGAAAGCCGTTCAATACTGGCGGGATATCGGCACACTCGACGCCTACTGGGAAGCCAACATGGACCTGGTCGCCGTCGATCCTCAATTCAATCTCTACGATCATGACTGGCCGATCCGCACATACCAGGGCCAATTCCCTCCGGCCAAGTTCGTCTTCTCGCAGGACTATCAGGGAGGGCGCATGGGCCTCGCACTCGATTCAATCGTCTGCGGCGGCTGTATCGTCTCCGGCGCGCGAGTCCAGAACTCCGTGCTGTCGCCCAACGTCCGCGTCCTCGACCATGCCGACGTCCGCGAGTCTATCCTGATGGAAAACGTGACAATCGGGGCCCATAGCCGTATCAAACGCGCCATCATCGACAAAGACGTCACCATCCCTCCGCATACGGAGATCGGATACAACCGGGAGACCGATGCCCAGCAATTCACCATCACCGATTCTGGTCTCGTGGTTATTTCAAAGGGAATGAAACTGCATGCCGCCGTCGATTCACCCGGTTGACCTTATCGCCTCGCTCCGCCAGA
>JABMDE010000059.1:22300-44350 GCA_015904055.1 Nitrospira sp.
GCCGTCTGATTGAGCTGATTCTCCAGCATTCGAGTCAGAATCTCGCCGGCCTCGAATCTGATGTACAGGCACTGCTCGCAGAGCGGCAATCTCGCCCGCAACCCCCTCAGCCGCCGGCTCGTCCGACAGGCCGAACGGTCGTGCCGCCTCCGAAAAGAACTGCGCCTCGCGGCGGAGAGCCGGAGACCGCCGAAGCCGCTGTGTCGTTGGCTGCCTGGCTGGAAGGGATCGGCGTTCCGGCTCCGCAACCATTCGTGCCCGATCCTTGGCAAAATGACGCCTTGGCCGCGCTCGATGACACGGATGTCGTCGTCAGTGTCCCGACCGGAAGTGGAAAAACCTACGTGGCCGTGGAAGCCGCCAAGCGGGCAATGGAACACAATCAGACGGTGATCTACACCTCGCCCTTGAAAGCGTTGTCCAACACGAAATATACAGAATTTTCCAGAACCTTCGGCTCGGATAAGGTGGGCATCCTCACCGGCGACCGCCAGGAAAACGGGCAGGCACCGCTGCTGATCATGACAACGGAGATTTTACGCAATCTGCTCTATGATGCGGCGAGCGGAGAAATCGATATCCGGCTGGATACGCTCGGGCTCGTGATTTTGGATGAATCTCAATACATCGCCGATCCTGAACGCGGAGTCGTGTGGGAAGAAACCATCATCTTTTGTCCATCACAAGCCAAGCTCTTACTGCTATCAGCCTCGATCGGCAATCCACAGGATATCGCCGACTGGCTGACTTCTATCCGCCCCACAACGTGCAGATTGGTCCGCCACAGCAAACGCACCGTGCCGTTACGCGCCGGCTACCTGCACCCCAACGGCAAACTGGTGCCGCTCTTCAAGACAGCAGCCATCCCCTCCGGCCACGCAGGACACCTCCACCCGGAAGCCAAGCGGCTCTTTTTCGAATATGAAGAAGACACGCTGCCGTCGGGGAGATCAAGACGGTAGAAATCGACCGGACCTAAAAACTATACGTGAGCGCGGCGGTCAGACCGTGTCGGAGCGACTGCATCTCGACCAGCGGGAAGGACAGCGACTGTCCATTGGCCGGATGGTTCTCCCATGTTCCGTAAATCATCCGGTTCCACCATACGCGATACCCGATCTGAGCGGCCAGTTGCTTGGTGAAATTCACCTTCCCCCCCACATCGGCATCCGCGCCAAAACCGACACCAAACATCGTAAAACTCGGATCCTGTAATTCGCCGTTCGCCACGCGCAACACGTGTGTGTCTTCATTCGTAAAGATGTTGACCGGTTTCAGGACGGCAGACCCATAGACACTCAGCCATCGCATCAGTCGGTATTCCGTTTGAAGCCCGCTCCGAAGGGAATACCAGGCACTGTTATTTGAAATAACGTGTACGGCGTTGCTTGTATCCGTTGAGCCGGGCACGCATAAGGGATTGAAGGCGGGATCGATCGGATCTAAGTCGATGCTGGCCCCAGTAGACGAACAGGATATCTGCCGGACTCCATAGGCATTGTGTTTTTGCCTCCAATATTGAAATCCGATCAGGCCATCAAGGCTACCCCGGTTGTTCGGATAATTCAGCACCCGCAGGCCGGCATCCGCATTCACAAACCAGAAGCCGGATCCATCGATGTCGCTGTGCGTCCGCAAGGACGGGTTCCCACCATCGGGCCTCAGAAAATCGTCGTCCGTAAGACGTCCGCCGCCAATACCGGCCCCTCCGACATTCAACCGGCCAAACCATCGCGGGCCTACGGAAACTTTCGCCGTGAACTCAACGACGTTGGTCGAATGATCGGCATAAGTCAGCCGAGAAGTCGGATTCCCGAGTGGTGATTGGGACGATGCATTGTGGCTCCACCGACTTTCTCCCACACTAATCCAGGTTCCGAGACTGAGATCGACCTTCACATGTGGAGTTGGTGGCACTTCCTGGGCAGGCACACAGGGGACGAATACGAGCATCACACTCGCGAAGATCGGCACCAGTATGGAAACGAGAGACCGTGAAACCAGCGGCATTCTCTTCACCGCCTCACTCCCCCCCGCTGAATCACCACGGTGTCATAGCACCGTTCGGCCGTATCCGGCATGACCCGTTGGCAGGCTGTGCGGATATCTTCTTGTTGAAATTGTCGCTGAACGGAGGCCGAGAACCAGACCAGCCAGGTTCCGATAACTGCCAACAGGACCGCCCCGGTCAGCAAATATCCCCAGCCTCTCCATGTCGACGTGACCACGCGTGGAGCCGATACAGGCGGGACTTCTTCCTCGGACAGAAGATGAACCGACGGCATAACCGGATCTCCTCTATTCTGCTTCGTCACACATGTGTAATCTGATCACTACCGGACTCCCCATGAATCATACCTGAGGCCTCGCATCCTGAATAGGTTTTTCAATTCTCTATCGGATCCGCATATACCCGGCATGATTATCTTTTCGGCCCGCTGCACAGAAAAGAACTGGAACTCGGATCGGTCATCTTGGTATGATGCGCACCCGGTGGGATCAGCGGCAGGAGCATCACCAACATGCTTCATCTCCGCCCCTGCCATTTCTGAACACTGAACACGTAGCTGTGTGCCGAGGTAGCTCAGTTGGTAGAGCACAGCCCTGAAAAGGCTGGTGTCGACAGTTCGATTCTGTCCCTCGGCACCACTTCTCACTTCCGCTAGATTCTATCAGGGCTTAGACAGTCGGACTACAGGCAGGTGTTATTAGCGTGTTCACGGCAGCGTCAAGTCTTGCCATAGCCGCATCTAACCGTTCCGGTCTCACACTCCGATAGCGCAAGTACATCTCAATAGATCGGTGGCCGGATATGGCCATGATCGTTTCGACATCTACCCCCGCATCGGCAAGATTGCTTATGGCGCAATGTCTCAAATCATGAAACCGGAAATTTGAGATCTTCACCTTTTCGCACAGGTCCTGAACGATCCGATAGCTATGGTCGATCTTTTTCCCATCCTTCTGAAAGACCAGTCCGCGAAACCGGATGACACCGTCCAGAGACTTCAGCCGAACCAATTCCCGGCGAAGGGTCGGAGTGAGTGGCACATGCCGCTCTTGGTTCGTCTTGGTGAGATGCTTGGGAAGAAAGAATCGGTTCTTCTCTAAATCCACCCGATCCCATTCCATGGTTAAGATCTCTTCCAGTCGCATCGCCGTATGGTAGCCCGTCAACAAGACCGGCTTGAACCACTCAGGCGCAGCGGCATAGAGCCCTTCCCATTCAGCCCGTTCTAGCACTCGGTTCCGTGCGTTGTTCGGCTGGGGTTCCACCACAAGGGACGCCACGTTCCGCATGAGGTAATCCCGCCGCATGGCATGCTTGAACATATGCCGAAGGATTTGATGATCGCCGTTGACAGTCGCCACGGCTCGCCCCTGACTTCTGGCTGACCGATAGGCCTCAACGTCTTGCACCGTGATGTCCTGAAGCAGTTTCTTCCCGAAATAGGGAACAAGGAACTTCTCGATACGCTGACAACGTTCACGGTACGAGCGAAGGGCTTTGACTTCCTCGATCTCGATATACTCCAACGCCCATTGCGCAAACGTCATGATGACGCGCTGTGCCTGTTCACTGACCATCGTCCCAGCAAGTAGCTTGGTCTTGATAATTGCCTCTTGCTGTTTTGCCACCATCTTGCTCGCACAACCCACTTTCCAGCGTTTCAGCTTCGCGCCTTGTCTGCCGGATGCGAGCGAAAGCACCCGGCCATCATCCAGCACATAGAACTCTACATAATAACTATCCCTGCGTTTGGTTAGTCCCATAGGACTACCTGCCTTTCTGTGGCCTTCGTGCCACGCCAACCAATTGGTTAAGTGTGATGTGTAACGCCCTGCACAGCTTCAGGAGGGTAGAGAGCTGTGGGTCAAGCTCCCCTGCTTCGAGTCTTGCCAGGGATACGTAATGTACTCCCGACAGTTCCCCAAGCATTCGCAAGCTCAACCCTCGTCGTTTTCGCCACTCCCTTAGCCGCGTCTCCACAGTTCATATGTTAGTCTATACACTAACACACAGTCAACTGGTTCGTGGCGGCATCGGCATGACCGTTTGTTGCTTGATCCACTTATCCAAGAGATCCACATCAAACTTCACCAACCGGCCCACCTTCACATAGGGAATCCGCCGCTGACTCACCATCGTATACAGCGTATGCGGTGAAAGGCCCGTGTATTGAGCTGCCTCCTGAATCGGGATTAGTTTTCGCATACACTGGCCTCCTGCCGGTCATACTGTTCGCGTTCAATGTCGGTAGGTCGCTTGCCCATGCCGTACGGCCACAAGACGCATGTGGTCACAGGGCAGAGCCGTACTTCACTGAGCTGCCCCCCGCTGCAATCTACGCACTTTGCTCGCATTACCTTTATCGGTGTGAGTACTTCCATTCGCTTACCCTTTCCTTACAAAAAACCTAGGGCTAGCTCACGATTCGCCGGGGAATCGGAGCCACCCTAGGGCTTGGTTCTAGCTGGGATGTAGCGTGTACGTGATTGCCGCATAACCGCCTGTTATTCCTACGGTCTGAGCTGCTTGCGCTCTGCGAATTATATTTTTCATTCAACACCCACGTAACTAGGCTACGTGACCACCAGCACGACACCCACGACCAGCTACGCGGGGACACGAGCCTCCGCGCTCGTCCCTGGAGGATAAGAGGACTCGCGCTACGGCTATACCCCGGCCACTTGTTGCAAGTCACTACTTGTTGAGCCGTTACTATTCGCCCGGTGGTCGGCGCGTGTAGTCGCCGCCACCGCCGTTTCTATAGAGAGAGGCGACTCGGCGGCGACAGCAGGAGCGGGATTAACCAATGCTTCTTCCTCTGGCCGTAGCTCCCAGAACCCGCGCTTTGGCTTAAACACTCTGGGATCGTTTGCAAGATAGCGCAGTCCCTTATCAACCCTGTCCTTACTGATTCCCAGTTGCCCAAAATGCTGCTTGATTCCCTTGGTACTGTTTCGCCGGTTCATACAGGTGCGCAGATGCTCGATAATTTGTGCGGCTATCTCTTCATCAGCGCTTATCGTTCCGCCCGAAGATGCATTGATCGCCTGAATCGTGACAGGGCAGTCCTCCTCTCTACCATGATCCTGGACTCTGACTTTAATGGGAGCATGCTCTTGACCGTTCCGGCACTTGATATGAACCAGTTCCAGAAGTTGCTGTCTCCCGTTTCGTAAGACCGCCATGGCCGTGTCGGGTCCGGCAATCAGGTCCGTGGACCCACTGGCCCTATGTGTCGGATTGTTAGGTCCCTTTTGAGGCTTTCGCATATGATGAGAGACGATGAGCGTCTTATTCCTTTGGCGAAAGGGCTCAACTCTCCGCCAGAAGATCCTCACGTCACCCGCGCTATTTTCATCACCCGCAATAACACTCCGTAGAGACTCGATGATGACGACCTCTGGATCAAAGGATTGAACGGTAGCGAGGAGTTGATTGGCGCTGTTATCGTCCTCAAATCGCCCCCCCCACCCGGTCATCGTGCGGAAGGGTATGTCCGAACCCACGAAACCAAGGCCCCTGACTAGTCGCCGCACTCTTCCATACATTGTTCGTGCGCTCATTTCTTCATCAATGTAGAGAACTCTTCTGGCACGTTGGACAGCATAGCGCCCTAACCATGGCGTCGCAGTGGCAAGATGAAGCGCCAAATCGAGCAGCAACCACGATTTCATCGCGCCAGGCTCCCCATAGACCAGCACTCTGTCCCCATTCACGATTAACCCCTGTGCCAACCAATCAATAGGTGGCAATAGTTGCGTGAGAATCTCCTGACAACTAACAATTGGAGCCATGACGATCCTTTCTCACTGCCGCATAGCAGTAATGTGCATGACACTCCATGTGTCTGCACCGTTAAGGTTGATAGACATAAAAAGCAAAGGCCCCACGTATGTACGCAGAGCCTTCGCTTTCAATAGACAGAGGGGTGCTATGTTAGCTGTGCTACCGTATGGTGCTATGTATATGTATAGGGAATAGGTATGGGAAACTTCAGGACAGAGCTATCGTGAGAAGCTCTATAGTAGGTACGGTAGTAGTAGATACTACGCACCTATGGAACCGCGATCACACTACCGCAGAAACATGTCTTTCGGCGTCGCTGCCAGCGCAATGCAACCCAAGAGTCAAAAACGATGAAACCAGCTCCTATGGCTGATTTGGCGAGCCGAGGCCGGTCAATGAGATACACCTCAACAATGGATTTGTCAAGGCCCCTCAAATAAATTCGCCGGAAAATCTTGGACGCCTCCCTAACCGCCTCGCTCTACAGCGGCCACCAAGCTGCTAGGGGATGTCTTTAAGGCACGGGATAGCCTCATAATCACGCTCAACGTTGGCGATTTCAACCCTCGTTCCAATTGGCTAATGTAGGTGCGATGGACCTCAGCCCGAAAGGCAAGTTCTTCCTGAGAAATACCAAGCCTCTTTCTCAGCCGAACGACCTTCCGACCAAATAGCACTTCCGGCGAGGGTTTACCGAGACGGGTTCCCATGCCCGTGATGGTGACGACTTGAATACTATTGAGCTACAGACTAAAGTATTCACCTTGAAATCCATCACACTCATGCTCTTTTCAACAGGAGAACGATATGCGTATCGTTGCGTTGATCGTACTACTACTTTCTCTCCAATACGGATGTCACCACGGCCCAAATCCGTTACAGCTGAAGCTCGATGACGCAGTGCAACGTCATGCTTCGATTGATGAACGAATCATGGAATGGGGAGCCCCTAGCGGGAAAGACGCATTAAGCAACGGCAGAATAGTGTATACATGGAAACGTCCTTGGACTGGCAACTATGTCAACTATGGCGTCCCAGGTGGCCAGGTTTATTCATCACAACATTTGTGTACCATCGTCATCGCTGCTTCGGCAGACAATACCGTGCAAAGCTACAACCTCAACGATTGCTGATTACTCCCTTCGGCTACTTGTAGGGCAAGGGCTATGCCTCTTGAATACCACCTCCAGCAAATGTCTTAGCTGAGAACATTTGGAGCGAGTCTCACCGAGAGGAAGAGAAATGCCAATCGAAAACGATGGGTCAGAACGGAGAGTGCCCGCCTATTCATTCTCTGAACAAGCGCTAGAGGATTACATGGTTCAGAACATCCGTGATCTGGACTCCAGTTTAATCTTTGAAGATCGTCAAGTACGAACCGACGTGGGAATAATCGATATTCTTGCTAAAGACCCGGCAGGCATGGTGGTCATTGAGCTAAAGACCGGTGAAGCTGACGATGTTGCTGTCGCTCAAGTAGCTCGTTACCTTGGATGGATGAAAAACAGTGAACGGTCAGCCGACACATTTCTTCGCAAACGGTTCCGTGCCATTCTGCTGGCGAGCAGCTTTACGGATGGCGCTCGCTGTGCTGCTGCTGTCATTTCCGATCTCACTCTATATACGTTCAAACTGTCAAGATTGCATTTCTCAGTGATCTCGAAATAATACGCTCTGGCACCCACACGACTTTACCCTGGCCTGGGGGTCCCTTGCGCACAAGGGGGCCACGCAAGGGTTGGGGTAGGTACGTGCCGTTTCCCCAAGATCAGGCTTGGCTAGGATCGCCGGAAATGTGGGGGAGGCCAGGTGTTATTACGGTGTTGGCGGGACACACAAATCGGGCTGAATCGAGGGCGAGAGGGCCAAAGAGAAACAAAGTGAGATACGGCTAGACAGCGTATAAACAAAGGGGATCGCCCAAATCGTCAAGGACTTGAGCAACCCCCTCTTCAACAGTCTGTCCCTCGGCACCACACCAGCATCACTGACACACCCGCGCCCGGTTCAGCCTCTTCCCGCGAAGTGCCATCCCGACCGCACCAACAGCAACGATTGATGTCCCTGTCCTCTTTTCGCCCTTCCCGGACTATCCAAACTAGCCCACAGTAGGTACGAGGGGGCATGACTCAACGGCCCGGCGGATGTATCTCGCAATGCGTATCTCATACCTCGCGACAAAGATGAGACACACCGGTTTTGTCTTGTGCTTCACGAGATACGAGCGACGAAGAACAGAGCAGCGAATCTGCACATGCAGCAGAAGGGCGCTGAATCATGCAGGCTAGTATCGCAGCTGTTCCACCTGTCCCTGCGCCCGAGCCAGGTTCACACGCGACGCGTTCACGCGGAAGAGGGCATCGATCATGTTGTCCTTCGCCCGCACGACGGAAAACAACGCGTTCGACAATTCCAGCGTGTTGGAACTCAATGTCCGGATCCGTTCCCGGGCCAGCGACAATTCCTTCAGCGCGGCCTTGAGTCCGGTCTCGGCAATCCGCTGCTGTTCGATAGAGGCTTTCAGCGTGACGAGCGCTTCTCTCAATTCCATGCCGACCTGATTCTTGACCAGGGCCAGTTTGTACTGCTCCTGGTTGAATTCGCTCAGACTCTGTCCGATGCGGCCTTCCCGTTGCCCTCCGTCGAAAATCGGGACGGACAGCTGCACACCGACATTATACGTGGCAAGATTGTTGTCGAACTTATTGCCGATCAGCCCATAGCTCCCCTCCGCTGACATGGAGGGAATCCGTTCGCCCCTGATCGATCGCAAACTCAATTCCGCGGTCCTGATCCGCTGTATCTGCGCCTTGAGTTCCGGTCGATTGGCGCTGGCCAACTCCATAGCGCTTTCCAATGCCGGAATCAGACCCTCGTAGGTCTTCATGGCATCCGTAAGCTGGAGCTTGAGGTCATAGCCGATCCCGATTGAATTGAGCAGGGTGAACTTGGCCCGCTCCACCTCTCCCTTGGCCAGTTCCAGCCGCTGCCGTTCGTTTTCCAGCTGGGTTTCCAGCCTGGCCGCATCCAGGCCGGTCGCCATGCCGCCCGCCTGCCGGCTCTTGATGAATACCACCAGCTCTTCATACAGACCGACATTGGTCGATCGAACCTCCAGCGTCTCCTGGTTACGCAGCACCTCGAAATAGTTCAGGGCCACCTTGGCAACGGTATCGTTCTGGGTGGTTGCAGAATCCATTTCTGCCACCTGTAGGGCGGAGCGGGAAGCCCGCCACCGTTCGATCAGACTTAAGCTGAAAATCGACTGGGACAAGGAGGCACGCCCGTCGACGATCTCGAACGGATCGGTCCGAACCGGTGACCCACCGATGGTGCCCAGGAAGAACGTTTGGGTGTTGAACTTGCCGGTGGAGGCAATATTCGGGAGCAAGGCGCCCAATTGCGTACGCGATGCCGCGCTTGCCGCCGCGATTCGTTCGCGAAACAGTTGGATGTTGGGACTCTTGTCGAGCGCCGCATCGATGGCATCCGCCAACGACAATTTCAAAACCGGAAGCTGCTCAGGGGGCGGCGAAAGCGTCGCGCTCTCCTGAGCCCATGCGGCGCCACCGGCCGTTACCATCACGGCTAGAACAGATGCGACTGCCATGCCTCTCATCATGCTAATTCTCCCTCTCCTATGGCATCCCAGGAAACTTTACGGTACAGGCCAGTCCGGCCGGCAGGACGTTGTTGGGATTCGGCATTTCGAGCCGGACACCGAAAGTCCCGCTCGCGCTGTCGACCACACGATTGACGACGGTGATCTTCGCCTGATACGCGGTCGCGGCACTGCCCTCCGGGTGCACCTCCGCCTTCATCCCCACCTCCAACTTGCCCAGCAGGCTCAGTGGCGCGAAGACCTCCACCCGCAACGGGTCGATCTGGGCCAGCTTGAGAATGGGCGTCTGCCTGGCCAATTCACCGGGCGACAACAACCGCTCGACCACAACGCCGTTCAGCGGGCTGTACACCGTATGGAGATTCAGGGACGCCGTGGCCCTCTGCCACTCCAGTTTGGCAATGCGCTTATTTTCGACCGCCTCCAGATAGGCCGACTCCGCCAGGACCTTCTCGGTTTGCGCCTCGTCCATCTCGTGCTTGGCGATTGAGTTGGATTGGTAGAGACCCATCGCCCGATCAAGCTTCCTGGCACTGAAGGCCATTTTCGCCTGCGTACTCTTGATCGTCGCTTCCGCCTCGGCCTTCGCCTTGGCCAGATCGACTGTGGCCTTTTCCACGCTCGCCTCCAGCGTCACAACGGCCTGACCCTTAGTCACCCAATCGCCACGTTCCACGTTCACCTGCTGGATGAGACCTTCCACCGGCGCCCCGACAGACACTTCCATGTAGGGTTTCATCACGCAGGCCAGTGTACCGGCCGCTTGCGCAGGCGCGTCCCAACCAAGGAGACCGGCGGCAAGAACGGCCGCGGCCCGTGAAAGTGCGCGCAGGCGGGACCTGTGATTCGGGATGAAGCGGACATGACCCTCTTGAACGATCCTCACCATAGTGAATCTGCACTTCCTTTCATGTCCCGATTCGGACGGCACACTACAGTCCTACGGGGAATTTTAAATCGCAATGAGGCGGTTCGAGTCGCCTACGAATGGCGACGCCGTGATCGCCGATCCGCCACCCCGATGCGGCGGGGTCCTTCCCTTCTCTCTCTTCATTCCATCCGTCCGGAAAATGCAAGTGTGGATTCGAGCTGATCCTCATGCTGCAACAGCTCCCGGCGCACGCGGGCGTGCAGCCGTTCAGCCGACAACTGCGCCCGGCGCACCAGCACGGCTGCCAGCCATCCCTCCAGCGGCTTGCCCGAAGTAAGCAGCAGCCGCGCCACCCATCGAACAACTGTTCCATGAGAAGCCATCAGCAGCTCGTCTTCCAGCGAGGTCACGGCTTCATAGCTGCCGGGATCCCCTTGGCGGCCGGCCCGCCCCCATCGAACAACTGTTCCATGAGAAGCCATCAGCAGCTCGTCTTCCAGCGAGGTCACGGCTTCATAGCTGCCGGGATCCCCTTGGCGGCCGGCCCGCCCATAGAGCTGCCGATCGATGCGTTTGGCTTCATACCGTTCAGTCGCCAGCACGTGCAACCCGCCGGCCTGTGCCACGAAGCGGGTCAACTTGATGTCGGTGCCGCGCCCCGCCATATTCGTCGCCACCGTGACCCGCCCCCGCTCGCCGGCTGCCGCGACGACCGTCGCCTCCCCCTGATCCTGTCTGGCATTGAGCACCACATGCTCGATCTTCGCCCTCGTCAAGTGTTTGCTGAGGGTTTCTGAGGCAGCGACGGAATGGGTCCCGACCAGAACAGGCCGTCCCTGCCCCCGCAACTGGCCGATCCGATCCACGGCCGCATCCCACTTCTGCTCCGCCGTGGCAAATAGCCGCTCGCCCGTCCACACACGCTGGACCGGGCGATTCGTGGGAATCGTGACCGTCGCGAGGCGATAGACATTCCAGAGCTCGGTGGCCACCTCCTGTGCGGTCCCGGTCATGCCCGAGAGCCAGAGATACCGCCGGAAAAACCGTTGGTAGGTGATCCTCGCCAATGAGGTCTGCATCGGCGTGAGGGGGCAGCCCTCCTTCAACTCGATCATCTGATGGAGTCCCTGCTCCCAGGATCGATCCCCCATGATGCGTCCCGTGTATTCGTCGATGATTTGCACCTTGTCATCGCGGACCAGGTACTGTCTATCGCGATGAAACAGATGCAATGCCGTCAGCGCCTGACAGACCAGCGCTTCCCTCCGCCTCGGCCCGGACCAGATCCCCTTCAAACCCTCAGCCTGTTTCGTCAGCGTCTCCTGCCCCTTGGGAGTCAGACGGATGTTCCGCTCCCGTCCGTCGAGCGTGAAGTCCTGTCCCCGTTCCAAGTCCCGCGCGAGCTTCAAGGCCGTGTCATAAATCTGCTTTTCCGGCACCTGTCCGCCGGCGCCGGAAATAATCAGGGGAACCCGCGCTTCATCCACCAGCACGCTATCCGCTTCATCGACGATCCCGAAGCACAGCCCGCGCAGAACCAACTGCCTCAGTCTGGTCGCGTCGCCGTAGAGCCGCTCAAGCTGCAGCTGAATGCGATTCGGCTGACGCCCGACTGCCAACCGGTCCCGGAGATAGTCGAACGCCAGTTCCTTGTTACAGCAATAGGTCACATCGCAGCTATACGCGCCCCGCCTCCTGACCGGATCGAGTTCATGCGTGACGGTCCCGACGCTGAGCCCGAGCATCTCATAGACCGGTTTCATTTCCCGGGCATCCCTGTCTGTCAGATAATCGTTGACCGTGATCACATGGACCGGCACGCCGGCCATCGCGGCGGTCGCCGCCGCCAGCGTGGCAGTCAGCGTCTTGCCCTCGCCGGTCGCCATTTCCGCAATGCAGCCGTTCAGCAATACCCATCCGCCGAAAATCTGGACGTCGTGGTGCCGTTGGGCCAGTGTCCTGTGCGCCACTTCACGGACCAGGGCAAAGGAGCGGCAGACGAGTTCTTCCGAAAACCCCTCCCGGCGTAATCGGTCGCGCAGCTGCTTGGCCAGGTGTTTGATCTGCTCATCTGAAAACTTCTTGATGTCGAGACCTTGCTCTCCCACTTGACTCACAATCGCCGTCTTCATGCATTGCCGCACACGTAGACGACGCAGGAGAGGGCTGACCAGTCGAGCCCCTTGACGGTCGAACCAACTCTCTGTCGGCACATGGCGCTCGGGATAGATGCTGTGTAACGCGGTGCGTTCTCGAGCAAGATCAAACATTGAACCGCGCCAGGAATAACTGGCGTCCTTGCCGATACCATTGAGTCGCTAATGATTCCCGGCCGTGGTCGAACCGCACGTACACCCGCCCGCCGACATTGAGAATGCCGTTCTGGACGGGCATTTCGAGATCGACCTGGAAAAACTTCTTGATCGCTTTCTGACCTTTCGGATCACGAGGATCAAGCAGCACCTGCCCCCCTCCGCCGCTGCCCAACGCCAAGCTCGGCAGCTCCTCGCTGGCGGCCGGAACCAGCCGCTTGATCGTCGCCGGCATCGGTTCGTCAAGCCGTTCGGCCAATCGGACCTGGACAGCGTTGATCTGGTGCCGGATCAGATCGATGTCGTCTTGATCGACGACGGTGCGGACCGTAATCATCTTGAGATCCACCACATGGGCAAGCACCTCGCCGCGCTTCACAAATCGTCCGGGAAGATCCTCCGATTTCGGAAGGACGAACGTCCCCGCGGCTTTGTTTCGGATCACAAGGTCCGCCTGCCGTTCCCGTGCGCGGGTCAGACGTTCCTCGATGTACTGTTGCTCTTCCTCCAGTATTTTCGCCTTGACCAGGTTGTCGATGATTTGCTCACGGATCCGCGCGGTAATCTCCTGCAGTTGCGCTTCGAGCACCTTCACATCCCGCTCGACAGCGGGGTCATCGCACACCATGAGCACATCGCCAGGCTGGACGGCCGAACCCGGCGTCGCCACAACCCGCGCGACGAATCCATCCACTTCCGCCCTGACGAACGCCTCATCAGGAATCCAGACGACGCCCTCGGCTCTCGTCCGGAACGGCGCCGGCACGAGCACCAGCAGCGCCATGAAACAGGCCGCCCCCGCCATGCTCACCGCGATAGCGCGCCCGCGCACGCGACGAATCCGGGGACTCGTGAAGAGATAGGTCACGCCCTTCCCCAGCGGCAGCACAAACCAGGTGAAGCCCGTCAGAACGGCAAACACCATGCCCAGTATGAACAGCTGGTCCGTAAGATAGAGCAGGATGGCAATGACGACCATGACCCGATAGACGAAGGAAGACACGGCGTAGGCGATAAACCAACCGCGTTCGCCCGCCGCAGCATGGGACACCGGAGCATCGTCCCGCCCGAACAGATACCGTTCGCAGAGGTCGCCGAGATACCTGTTGGCGCGTTGCCGGAGATTCGGAATTTCCAGAAAATCGGCCAGCATGTAATAGCCGTCAAAGCGCAGAAGCGGATTGGCATTGAAAACCACCGTCGAGAAACCGGCAATGAGGATGGTGTTGTAGGCGAGGGTGCGCACCGTGCCGGGCTCGACGCTGACCCAGACGTACAAAGCGATCGCGGCCAGCACCAATTCCACGATCATGCCTGCTGCCCCGACGGTAGCGCGCTGCCATTTGTCGGCGAACGCGGACGAGGCCGAGGCATCCACATAGGGCACGGGCGACAAAACCAGCAGCATGACCCCCATTTCGTGGACCTCGCCGCCGAACGCTTTCACGGCGAAGGCATGGCCAAATTCATGCAGCGCCTTGATCACGGGAAAGAGCAGCCACAACAGCACCAGGTTCTGGGGCGCCGTCACACGGTCGATCAGGTTCTCGGTGAGATCCCCCCAGTGCGCGGCGCCGATCAGCAGGGCCGGTCCGACGATCAGGCACCAGAGGAGCGCGCCCCACCAGGAAAAGAAGGGGCGGACGAGCGAGACGAACTGTTGCAGAAACCGTTCAGGATCAAACAGAGGAAACTGCCAGGCGAAAAAGCTCATCAGCCGCCGCTGCCATTTCTGCTGGCGATGCTTTTCGTAGCGGGCCAACAACTCGGCAATGTCCGGACGAATATCGCACTGCAACACATCCGCGGCATGCAGCTGGCTCAGCAGCTGCACGACCTCCGGCTGGGTGGGCGCATTGTCCCCGAGACGGGAGGAGCAGAGTTCCCAGATTTCCTGGACCGAATTCTTGCCATCCATCAAGCCGATGAACGAGTACGCAGCCGGAGAAAACCGGTGGAATCGCTCGTTCGAACGGTCTTGCAAGACGTACCAGGTTTTCCCTCGATATTGATGCCGGTGCAGCATGGCATGGCTGCGCAGGCGCGGGGTGAGCGCAGCGATACGATACCAGGACGGGCTGAAGAGCGCTTCAGACATACGATATCGAGAGCCTCAGACTCAAGTATGGGTTGAGGTTTCCACTGATAAATAGCTGAAATATTGTGGTTGATGATCAGATATGTGCACAAGATCGTTGGTCCTCATATCAGTACCCTCATCCTTGACCTTAGCCTCAACCCGCTTCTTCAGGGGAGCCATGTCCACGCCGTCAACCGGATCCAGTCCACGACCTGATGCGTCCAGATCCAGACCAACCGTCGCTGATCGATGGCGATCTTGCCCGCGCCCTCCATTGCCGGACGCAACCGATCGTGCGCCTGATCAAGCGAGGCTTCCACGCGGAAGAAATTGCGCCCGTCCTTCGCCGTCGACACGGGCGTGACGTTTGAAATCGTGACCGCCACCGGCCCCGAGGGAAAGGCCGAAAGCAAGAGATGTCCGGGCTGTCCCGCCTGCACGTCGGCAATATCGCGCTCATCGACTTCCAACACCACGCGGTAACTGTCTAGCGGGGCGATCTCGAACAACACCGTTCCTTTTTCAACCGGGGCCCCCAGCGACTGGCTCAGATCGCCGCTGACGACGATCCCGTCGAACGGCGCGATCATGCGGGTATGCGCCAGTTGATCATCGAGCAACTCGATTTCCGCCCGCACCTGATTCATCTGCGCGGTGAGAATCTCGACCTTGGCGGCCTCCCGCTCGCCCATCGCCTTGTGGTATTCCTTCTGATACTCCTCGAACTTGCTCAAGGACTTTAGCCGTTCGAGCCGCAGCTCACGATCGTCGAGCGTGCATAGAACATCACCGGCGCGCACCAGTTCACCGGCGCGCACAGGCGCATCCCGGATATATCCGTTGAAAGGAGCGGCGGCCGCCCGTTGGACAACCGGCTCCAGAACCGTTTTCGCGGAGACTCGATAGTCGCCCTTGGCCAGGAAACAGAAGGCCAGCAGGGCCGCGAGGGAGACTGAGCTCAACTTCAATGCGACATGGCCGGGCCCCAACAGGTCACGGACATACCGTGTGAGCGAGTCCCAGACCTTGGCGCCCAGCCACCGGTCTTCGCGCCGATGGACCTCCAGCACAGGCCCGATAAGCGCCGCCACGGACCGGCACAGATCCACGTGCTTCTGGTCGAACGGCCGATCCACCGGCCGCTCCAGAAGAAGGGCTCCCACGACCTGCCCGCCTGCTTCCAACGGCACGCAGAGGAGCGCCCCGCTCCCATGCTCCTTTGCAAATGCCTCATGAGCCTGCACGACGACCGAGGCCCCCTCCGTCGGCGGAGGATAGACGATCGTCTCGCGCTGATCGATGGCTTCGTCCATGGCCTCGGCCATCCCGCGAATCACATTGGCCTGTTCTTTGAATTGGGCGCTGTGCGACACGGCGGTCACACGCGCGCGGCCCCGCGTGACAAAGCCGAGGCTGACCCGATCACACTGAAATTGGGTCGCCAGCGCGGTCACCAGCGTCATCGCCGAGGCGTAGAACCGCTCGTGGCCGACGGCCGTGGCCACCAGGTCCAGGGCTGCCTGCAACCGCTCACGTGTGACTTTCTCCGCCGCGACCGCTTCCCGCGCGAACAACAGTTCCAGCCAGGCAGCCCCCCAGTGGAGCTGCCGCAACATCCCTTGCAGCTTCACCTCTGATTTCGGGGCGACCTCCAGCACAGCGGCGCCGTGCAGCGCCCCACGCACTTCAATGGGATAACCGATTTCGTAATGGCCGTTCTGCGTCTCGCCCTCGGCGGGTTCGCCACGCGCCACCAGGCCGCGCCGTTCCGCCACGGTGCGCTCGGCGGTTTTCATAAGACGCTTGAGATTCTGGCGACCTTCCGGCCAGGTCACAATGGGACGAAACGGACCGCGATCGGCCGGCCCGAGGAGGACCATCCCTGACCGGACTCCGCCCATCATACGGCATTGCAGCGCAAGCCAGCTCCGGCAGAAAACCTCGACGGTTGCAGCCTCGGCAAACGAGGTCCACAACGAATGCTCCTGAGTGACGTCGATCTGCGCCACCGTCTGCGCAGGCATCTCGCCTTCACCTTGGAGGCTGTCCCGTTGTGCGCCGGCAGGCTCGCCCATGATTACTCCGATATGAATTGCAGGAAGTACTTATTGAGCGGACGATCTGTCGGCAGACGACTGAGCCGTTCCGACATCCATCACCCCGAAGCGGGCCTCGTACTGCTTGATCACGTGATCCAGCAGCAGCACACGCCGCTTGGCCGAGAACGGGCTCAAGATCACGCGGACCTCGGAGGCCTCACACGAGCTCGACACGTTGCAGACGTTCGCATACGTATTGATATGCCCGTATGATCGATCTTCACCGTGGGGCTCGCTAAAACTCTCGGGGCTTCTCTCTTCGCTTCTATGCCTGTGGCCGCCATGCTGCCCCCCCTGTGATGAGAGGAGACAGACCTGTCCTCTGCCCGTCGTGCTCAAGTGTACCCAGCAGAGAATACACCAAATAGCATGAAACAGTCTCTCATCCTAACAGAATCTCGCTATGGGTCCCTACCGGAGGAGGGGGTTACTCTGCCACAAAAAACCGGTGTGGCGGCACGTCAGAGTCTGCGAAAGGAGAAACTGGAAGAGACCATGCAAAAGTATCCCCTACTGCATCGAGGAAGTCATGATCACTTCACCACAACGATCTGACGTACGGCAGTCCCGTGCGACAGAAGTGGGCAGAACTCATGCGGATTCGAATACCTTAAAGTAGCAGGGCCTTGTGAAGCGTTCCTGCTGACGCTTCGCGTGTAGCGGCATCGACGAGAAGCCACCGCCTCGCACACCAAACTTTCTATGCTCATAAAAGAATGTGACTGCCGATTCTACATGAATGCCGAGGAACGGCAGTTTCAAGGTTTCAGAAGAAGGCAGGATTAAAGAGCTGAATTGCAGCGACTCCTAACCGGAGGGACGATGCGTCCTGATAAAGGCTCACAAAGCGACCGAGAGGAGCGGGCTCACATAACAGACAACCGATACAATACCTGCCGTCGGAACAACACAAGCGGCAGATGCTTCGACTTAGGATGCAGCCAGCAGGGAGCCGGAACCCGGCTCCCTGCCACTGTGCCTCTTAGATGATGGTTCTCTTATCGGAGTCCTTAGTTAGGGAATTGATGTCCGTAATCTTGTCATTCGAGCTTACGATGAACCAGTCATGACCGGAGCTGCCGGTGAGCTGATCGAAAGATTCATCAACAACATCCCCATCGCTATTGCTGTCTGCGAGATCGTCCTCTGCGACCCAATTTGCAGCCCAGTTAGCACTCATCTCCCTCAAGGAATCATAGCCAAAGGTACTGGATAACTCTCCGGCAACCAAGATGTCGTGACCCGCTGAGCCGACCACCCGATCCGACCCATAACCGCCGATCAGCACGTCATTCCCGGCACTGCCGGTCAACGTATCATTGCCCTGATTGCCCCAGAGCACATCATGCCCCGCCCCTCCGGTGATCGTATCGTTCCCCAACCCACCGTGGGCTTCGAGATTGACATTCCCTGACAGGCTGATGGTGTCATCACAGCCCAATCCATACACAATCACGTGATCATTGCTCAGATCCACGTTGTAGGATCCCGTTCCGTTGACCGTGATCGCACCCGGTTTGCTCGCATTCACCGTGATGATATCGCAGCCATTCGTACCGACGATGAGCAGATTACCGTTACCATCCTTCACCGCCGTGACGACAGTCGGTGCCACCACAGTCAGCGTGCCAGCCTGATAGCCGATTGTATAGTTACCCATCCCATCACCTACCACGGCACTAGCTGTAATCGCATATGGCCCCACTGTTGCCCAGGCCACGGCCCCATCACTCACCAACGTCACACTGGTCACAGCGTCCCCGTCGACCAGGCCGCTAACGGAGAAGTGCGAGCTCGGTATCGTTGTGTCGAATATGAAGGTCTCTCCGAACGTCTTCGTCTGTGCAGTCGCAGTAATCGTCAGTGTCGCCGGCGTGATCGTGATCGCCACCGAGTCGCTCTGACTCACATAGTTGCCATTGGTAAAGCTCCAGGCCACCGTCCCGCCTGGCACATCCTTAAAGGTCTCGGTCCCGATGGTCACTGAGCTGCTCAGGTCCTCGTTGTTCACCCCAACCGCAGAACCCAGCGTCGCCCCGTGGAACTGCCCGTCATAAACGCCGCTGTGCCCGTTGACCACAATGCTCGCCGTCGCCGGCGTGATGTTCGCCGTGGTGCTCGCTGTCGTGTTGAACGTATAGTTACCCGCGTCCGTCCCGCTAATCGAGATCCCTGAGACGCTCACGGTCTTGCCCGTGCCCACGTTCTTATCGGCAAAGGTCGCCGTGGTGTAGCTGGCCGTGAACACGTCGCCGCTCAACCGGTTGTCCGACAAGGTCACAGTCGCCGTAGTCCCGCCGTCATACACCTTATTCACACCTGTCGCCGTCACCGTCAGCGCCCGTGCCGTGATGTTCGCCGTCGTGGTCAGCGTCGCAGGAACCAAGACATAGTTATCCTTGTCCGCCCCCCCAAAACTGAAACCTGTGCCGGTCACGGTCTTGCCCGTGCCCACGTTCTCAGTATCAAAGGTTGCACTGCCGCCGGTCAGATTGACCACATCGCCGACAAGTACGCCGTTGAGAGACCGGCTCACGATTGTGGCACTGGTGGTTCCGTCGTACACCTTGTTGCTCACCGTGAAGCTGCCGGTGATGCTCTTTTGTGCCACATTCTGCACGATCGTGCCCGAAGTGGAGCCAGCGAACCCGGAGGCACCACTGTATACGGCATAGACGTTGTGATTGCCGGCATCCAAATTTGAAATACTGCCGCTCGTCGCCACGCCGTTTACCACATTGACTGCAGGGCCAAAGGCATTGCCATCCACATAGAACCGTACGGTACCTACGCTAGGGCTCCCTGTCACATTCGCGGTGAAACCTACCGCATCACCGTATGTAGTCGTACTGTCACTGGATGACACCGTAGTGGTGGTCGCGATGGCCGGTGTGGAGACGGTCACAGCAGAATTCTGAAAGCTCGAGCCGGTGCGGGTTCCACCGCCAGAAAATGTTTGCACTATGTCCAAGACCAGTCGATAGGTACCGTCGGCCGAACCGGTGGGCACGGTTACAACGAACGATCGATTCGAAACTGTACCGGTTGGGAGCCCGGTGTCGGTTCCGACGACGATGCTTGTCGATCCGGCTACAAGCCTCGCAGTTACGGTCTGACTCACGAAGGTCTGAGCACCGGGATTGACAACTGTCGTCGTCGTTGCGGCATCGTACTGAATCGTGAAACTGTTACCGGCGGCCACTGTTACCGGTGAAGCAGTTGTAGGGCTATCGATATTTATTGATGTTACGCTGTCCGTGAACTCATGCATCGCAACAGTGCCGGAGGCCAAGCCAGTCGCAGTCAGTAGCAACGATGAATCGGCGTACTGATCCTCAACAAACCATGTGGTGCTGATGCTGCCGTTGACGGTGAGATCGTTATCGGGACGGATCCAGTCGGCCTGACCATCGCCGTTGCGATCCCCCGACTCCGCCACACCGTCTCCGTTGCTATCCACTATCGTGTCCTGATAGGCGTCAAACCCTCCGATGCCATCGATCACGTACCAGGGCAGATTGCCGCTTGGATAATCTTCGATGCCGTCGGTGCGGGTGACCTGGAACTGGACCATTTCACCATCTGCGAATGTGGCGCCCTCCGAGGTGCTGGCTACGTTTGATGTCGTAATGATCGCGGTTTCGCCCGGTGAGTAGTCCGCCTTGTCGGTGGTAACGACGGCTTCCATCGGCGTCGCCGACAACATGATCCGGTCTTCGAGTGACTCCAGTACAAAGGCCTGACTCGAGGGGCGAGACTGGTCTGCAGATGGGCGGAACGCCTTGCCTGCTTCGCGCCGGTTACGATTGAACCACTTGAGCCAGTTGTTCCGTTTCATAATTGCGTCACTCCCGTGTTATGTACTGTTCTTTTTCTCTTGCTCTCGCCGATTATTCTTTTTTCAACACGCCGCATGTGCATCCACCGTTTGTCCGCCTGCACTTGTTCATGATTGCTCTGCTTGTCTCGCTCCTCCGCCACAGCATGGAACACACCACCACAATAATGAGTATGGAAAGGATATCCATGATTATTCGCTTAGAGAAGTTCCTCAAAGCGGTGGGTACACCCTACTTAAAATGATGGGGCACCCTACTTATGGGAGACCGGCAGGAATACTGCGGCTGTGGTTGCAGGCAGACTGCTCAGTCGGGAGTTGATGCCCCTCCTGATCGGCACATCGTCAGTGTGACCCTACACTTCGATAATGATTGGGGGCGCGAGATAGAGATGCGGCATCGTACGCAGGATTGCGCGCATCGGCTGATTCGAGAGCGGAATCGAAACGAGATGGGACGTTACTTGGTCAGAGTACGGATGTAGGCAAGCACCGCCCGGCCGTCCTGCTCCGACAGGCGAACTTTCCAGGACGGCATGTTGGGCTTTCCTTCATGGATGGTCTTCAGCAAAGCAGCATCTGACTTTTTCTTCATCGACGGGGACGTGAGGTTGGCTGGATCGGCGCCCAGAAGCTTGTACCCGCCCCCGTCACCTTCGGCGCCATGACAGCCGGCGCAGTATTTGACGTACACGTTCTTTCCTTTGGCAATTCGTGCCGGATCTGAGCCGGCCACTTCTTGTCCGTAGGCCTCGGACTGTCCTGCTACTGCCATAAGCATGAGCCATAAGCCGACATGCACCGCTGTCATGGCCTCATCCTCCCTCACCGTGGACTCGATCCACAGTAGCTGTCCCGCTGCCCCCGTCAGGCATCGGCTCTGATTGCTGCCCGACCGCGACGGTTGCGAGCTCTGCAGATTGGCCTTCCATCCATCGGTACAAGACCGGCAGCAAGATCAGCGTCAGGAATGTCGATGAGGCCAGTCCCCCGATCACAACAATCGCCAGCGGGCGTTGCACTTCCGACCCGATACCGTTTGCGAAGGCGAGCGGCACCAACCCAAGCAACGCGACCAACGCCGTCATCAACACCGGGCGCAATCGCAAGAGCGCGCCGGAGGTCACGGCTTCATCCAGGCCATATCCGTCTTCACGCAGTTTATTCATGTAGGACACGAGCACGATGCCGTTCAGCACGGCGACACCGAACAGATTGATGAATCCGACGGATGCCGGCACGCTGAGATATTCTCCCGTCAACCACAGAGCGACGATCCCACCGATCAACGCAAACGGCAGGTTCAAAATGATGAGCGTCGCCTGACGAAGTGAGTTGAAGGTCGAATACAACAACAAGAAGATCAGGCCGATCGTGATGGGAACGATGACGCGCAGCTTGGCCATCGCCCGCTCCATATTCTCAAATGA
>JABMDE010000006.1:0-13214 GCA_015904055.1 Nitrospira sp.
CAACGTCGGCACTCGACCCTCGGCTATCACTCCCCGGCCGAGTATGAAGCGAGGGCGGCAGTGGCTTAACCAGGTGTCCACGGAATTGAGGGAAGGTCACAGTGACACTCTGATCATTATTTCTTGGCAGAGTGAGTTTCCGTTCGGCTTCGCTCTTAGCCTCAGCTTAACCTCAATCTAAATACAGATCACGGTTCGGACGGGGACAGACTCCACGCGCAGGTGTGGGGAAGGGTGTCAGTCCCCTGGCTTCACGGCGCATTGGCGAGCTGCCAGGCCAAGGCTAGGACATACCGGGGCACGGTCTTTACTATTTCCGGATTGATCGTGTCGGTTGGTGAAAGAATGATAGATGAGGTTAGTTCTTGGCAGTGCAGCTGCTATTCGTTGCTCCAGAATCCTTTGAGATCGAAAGACAATTGCCGATGATGCTTCACCGCGAGAAAGATTACTTGGCCTCGGCGCACCAGGTAGAGCACGAGATAGTCGTCCATCACGAATTCTCGCAGGTCGTCTTCTTTAGTGAGGAGCTTGCGCAGTTCCTTGACTCGGGCATTCGCTTTCGTGGATCGCACCGCATGGGCCAAGAACGATCGACCGGATTGCGGGAATCGGCAGAGCGTGGGAATAATGTCGTCGAAGAGACGGTCGAGAAAACGATGAAGTGCGCGCTTGCCGTGCGACCCGAGGAACTCTTCGATGGCCGTCAGATTGGCCGAGAAGTTTTCAGTGAAACGCGGCTGCTTACCGGCCATGACGCGATTTAAGTTGGGCGAGACTGAGCGTCTTGCCTGCCTTGACCTCGGTGAGCCCCTTGATCGCTTCTTCCAGCAAGCCGAGATGGATGTGTTCTCGTTCCAGCCGATGGTAATAGTCCAAGCGGTCCGCATCGATGAGTGCCGCACAACTGCTGCCGTTTTTCGTAATGAGTTTCTCGCTCCCCTTGGTCTGCACCTCGTCGCAGAGTTCAGTGAGCTTGGCGCGTGCGTGGCTCAGCGAAATGATGTCTTTGGATGTAATGCTCATGGGGTTCTCCTCCTGAGGGCGTCCAGGATAGCCTAAATACTGTACAAGATTATGTCAAGATTCTTCAGGCTGCAGAAAATAAAAATTGGGCATTCTCTATAACCTCGACCTCAGTCTCGGACGGTTGCCAATTTTCACGGCGCATTGGCGAGTTGCCAGGCCAAGGCTAGGACATACCGGGCCACGGATTTGACTATTTCCGGGTCGATCGTATCGGCTGTGTCGGTTGGTTGGTGAAAGTGCGGGTGGACGCCGCCGCTGACGACGGTGACGGTCGGGACTCCCGCTTCCTTGAAAGGCACGTGATCGCCGCCGGGGAAATATCCATAGAGGTCGAGTTTGTCGCCGAGCCCGGCCGTTTGGCCTGCTTCCGATGCTACGCTCTTGTCCAATCCCGTCACGCCGATCGTGAGCCGCCCATTGCCTGCTCCGGCATGGTCGATGTTGATCATGCCGACGGTTTTGGCCAGGGGTGTGATTGGTTGAGATACGTAGAGCCGCGATCCCAGCAGGCCCTGTTCTTCTCCGCTGAACGAGAGAAACAGAATGGAGCGTTTGGGCGTGGCAGGAGCCGACGCCAGGACCCGCGCCACCTCCAGCATGACGGCGGTGCCGGAGGCATTGTCATCGGCCCCTGCGAACAGGCGGCCGGCTTGCTTGCCGAAGTGATCGCGATGGGCTCCGATGATGATGGTTTCGTCGCTGCGCGGCGAGTAGCCACGGATCAGCGAGGCCACATTATAGAGCGTGCCGGGTGACGACAGAGTGGTCCAGACCAATCGTGCTGTCGCAGAGGTCACGAATGATCGCGATGAGCCGGTTCGGGTGATCACTTCTTGAAGATCCCGAAGCGGCTTGTTGTCCGGCAATCCGTTCCGTACGATCGCTTCGGCGATATCCGTGCTGATCCATGCGCCAGGCAATTGCTGCGATGGGTCGGTTCCGGCATACAAGGCGGTCGGCGTCCCGGTCGTGCCGCGACGCAGTTCGTAGGCACTCAACACCGGGCCGGTGGCCGTCAGATAGGCGGCGGCCCCTTTCTCCTTGGCGATCCGCACCTTGTCCGCATGTGTGAAGGCGCCTTTATACGGCTCCGGTTTGCCGCGCAGAAACAGGACGATCTTGTTCCTGACGTCGAGGTTCGCGTAGTCATCGATGCCGTTGGCCGGGTCGGAGAGGCCGTAGCCGACAAAGACGATGGAGGAGTGGATGTCGACCGATGGTGAATCCAATATGGGCAAAAACTCAGGCTCGACTTGTAGTGTCGATTGGTTGTTCGTCGCGTTGATTTGTAGAAACGGCTCGTCTTGGATGGTGGCTGCTGTGACCGGCATGGTCTGTTTCCATTCCCGTTGCGGCAGTGGGTTCGTTCGGCTTTCCGGAGCAGAGGCTGTTGAGCGATGCAGCCGAAGCGCGCTGAACCGGTCGGCCACGAATGCTGCTGACTCCCGATCCTGATCGGTGCCGGTCTGCCGTCCGCCGAATCGCGGGCTGCTGAGTTCCGCGATATCCGCCATCATCCGCTCGGAGGAAATCTGCTCTAATCCACGCTCAATCCAGTTTGAATCTGAAATAGTTGAATCGAGTGTTGTGCCGGTTGCAGAGCTTCCGACAGCTGACGTGATGGTATAGAGGAAAACCAGGGTGATCGGGATCAATTTCATATGTTCACACGGGCTCCGAAGAGGGCTGAATAGACCGCAAAACTATAACATAGGCCGCACGGCCCATTGCACCATCGGAACGGGACCAGGTACTATAAGTGTTCGTGTAGATTCAGCGTGTGCATGTTCGGATTGTTCGTGTCTGGCGAGTCGCGCAGGATGCTCAAAAAGGCCGTTCAGCAAGGCCGCAGCGAGCGAAGGGGCGAGGCGTACGCTTCGGTACGTTGAGCCTCTGAGCGATGCGAGAACACAGCTGACGGACTTTTTCAGCATCCTGTTAAGTAAGGAGAACCAGTGGCAGCAGGTGGATCAGGAAACGGGCTGTACGATCATCTCTACAAGAAGTTTTTTGCGGAGCGTGACAGCCACGTGGGGTATTCGTTTCAGCAGGCTCCTGGCGGCAGCATCTTCAGACACTCCGAGACCGTTGCTGTATAACGCACCCAAGTCGCTCATCGCTTTGCTGTGTCCAAGTTCGGCGGCTTTCTTCCACATTTGAGCCGCTTCTTCATATCGACCAGTACTGGCGAGTAACGCCGCGTCGCGGTATATCGCCTCCGGATCCTTCTTTGAGCTAGCTGAGCAGCCAGACACAACCAGAACACCAATGACAACGATAGAGCAAAGCCCGGCTGTGATTATTCTCATAGGGAACATACTAGCCATAAACCGAATCTCCCTAACGCGTAGTGTGAGAGGTGACGCCAAACGCCGTTCCCTGCATGCAGTAGTAGGGTGTTAGTCCCCTGGCGTCACGGCGCATTGGCCAACTGCCAGGCTAATGCCAGGACATATCGAGCCACGGACTTGACGATTTCCGGATCGATCGTTTCGGCTGTGTCGGTGGGTTGGTGAAAGTGCGGGTGGACGCCGCCGCTGACGACGGTGACTGTCGAGACTCCTGCTTCTTTGAAGGGCACGTGGTCGCCGCCTGGGAAAAATCCATAGAGGTCGAGCTTGTCGCTGAGCCCGGCCGTCTGGCCTGCCTCCGCTGCCACGCTCTTCTCCAATCCCGTCACACCCACCGTGAGCCGCCCACTGCCTGCTCCGGCATGGTCGATGTTGATCATACTGATGGTTTTGGCCAGGGGTGCGATGGGTTGCGACACATAGAGCCGCGAACCCAGCAGGCCCTGTTCTTCTCCGCTGAACGAGAGAAATAGAATGGAGCGTTTGGGCGCGGAAGGAGCCGACGCCAGGACCCGCGCCAGCTCCAGCATGACGGCGGTGCCGGAGGCATTGTCGTCGGCTCCTGCGAACAGGCGGCCGGCCTGCTTGCCGAAGTGATCGCGATGGGCTCCGATGATGATCGTTTCGTCGTTGCGTGGCGAGTACCCGCGGATCAGCGAGGCCACGTTATAGAGGGTACCGGGTGACGACAGGGTGGTCCAACCCAATCGAGCTGTCACAGATGTCGTAAACGACCGCGATGAGCCGGTCCTGGTGATTGCTTCTTGGAGATCCCGCAGCAACTTGTTGTCCGGCGTTCCGTTCTTCACGATCGTTTCGGCGATGTCCGTACTGATCCATGCGCCCGGCAACTGCTGCGATGGGTCGGTCCCGGCATACAAAGCGGTCGGTGTCCCGGTTGTGCCCCGGCGCAGTTCGTAGGCACTCAACATCGGACCGGTGGCGGTCAGATAAGCTGCGGCCCCTTTCTCCTTGGCGATCCGCACCTTGTCCGCATGTGTGAAGGCGCCTTTATATGGTTCCGGCTTGCCGCGCAGAAACAGGACGATCTTGTTTCGGACGTCGAGGCTTGCGTAGTCGTCGATGCCCTGGGCTGGGTCGGAGAGGCCGTAGCCAACAAAGACGATGGAGCTGTGGATGTCGGCCGACGGTGAATCCAATATGGGCAAAAACTCAGGCCCGATTCGTAGCGTCGAGTGGTTGTTCGTAGTGGTGATTTGTAGAAACGGCTCGTCTTGAATCGTGGCCGCTGTGACCGGCATGGTCTGTTTCCATTCCCGTTGAGGCAATGGGCTCGTTCGGCTTTCCGGAGAAGAGGCGGTTGACCGATGCAGTCGAAGCGAGCTGAACCGGTCGGCCACGAATGCTGCCGACTCCCGATCATAATCGGTACCGGTCTGTCGTCCGCCGAATCGCGGGCTGCTGAGTTCCGCGATGTCCGCCATCATCCGCTCGGTGGAAACCTGTTCCAATCCACGTTCAATCCAGTTGTCCGTCGCAATGGTCGAGTCGAGTGTGACGCCGGTTGCCGCGCTTCCGACAGCCGACGTGAGGGTGTCGTGAGGGTGTACAGGAGGGCCAGGGCAATCGTGATCTGTTTCATATCTTCATGCAGGCTCCGAGGAGGGCTGAATAGCACGCGAAACTATACCATAGGTTAGGAGCCTGTCCGGTATAACCGTTCTACTGCGGCGAAGGATCCACGACCATCTGCGTCGTTCTCGGCCCGAAAAAATCCTCAACATATTGCAGTGAATATGCTTCCAGTTTTTCCGGGCCTGTGGCCTTGCATCTGGCCGCGTCTCCTTCGCCTCGTCACGAAGGTAATCCCGGACAGGCTCCTGCTCAACCCATTGCACCATCTCAGCGGGACCAGGTACTATAACGATTCTCTCAGATATAGAGAGAGTGGGTCGAGGCTGTTTTTGAGTGAGGGTGGATCAGGAAACGGGCTGTACGATCATCTCTACAAGAAGTTTTTTGCGGAGCGTGACAGCCACGTAGGGTATTCGTTTCAGCAGGCTCCTGGAGGCAGCGCTCCGGCCCCTCTTGTGACGTTCCGCGAGAAACTGCGCTGGTGGACCTGGAATCGATGGCGGCGGCGAAGGACATTGCTTGCCGAGCGAGATCGATTGCAGCAGGATATCCTTCAAATGAAGAAGCCAGGGGCGCTGAAATAGCGCAGGCACCGTCTTCGTGAAGCGTGAAGCGGACTCGTATCTCGCAAACCTAGTTGGGACACCCGCTCTGTCTATCCCGCGCTTCACGCTTCACGAGATACGTTTCACGAGGCAGTTGTCACCATGCGATTAAGATTCTGCTGTCTGCTCTTTGCTGGCTGCGGTGTGCTGGCACTTGCCAGCGAGGCGTCGGCCGTTCCGCAGGAGTCCCAGGAAGAAAAAGAAGTCAATCTGAAACGACAGGCGACGGGAGGTCTCTTTCAGAGGTGGACCTTCGATCGGGATCAACTGCAGAAGGCGCCGGCCGGTTTTGCGGCGCTGGCTTCCGGTGAGGCGCGGTCTGCCGAATGGACTGCGCCGTCGCCTCCTCAGATCGTGGCAGTGTCGTCGCTCTGTGAGGTGGAGCCATGCAACCAGCTGCTCCTAGCCACCGGGTTCAAGTACGAGTATCCTGATTTGACGGTGAGTTTCCGGGTACGAGAAGGGGCTTTAGGGGTCGGCGGGGTCGTATTAGGCGCACAAGACGCCTCTAACTTTTATGGCGCGGTGGTCGATCTGGCCGGTTCTACGGCGCGTGTGATCCGTGTGGTGGGAGGGAAAGAGACGGTGCTCGCTCACACGCCGGTCACGCTCAAACAGACAGCATGGCATTCGCTCCGAGTGCAGCGGAATACGATTATTAGCAAGGACTTCATCGAGACGTTCGTAGATGGGGTGCTTGTCCTGTCTGTTGAAGATCAGGCGCTTGGATTGGGACAAGTCGGATTGCTGGCTCGCGGGAGATCCTCTTTGTTATTCGATACCTTCCATGCCGTTCCCTACGGGCTGGGGTCTCCGGAGGTCTACCATGACATGCTGGTCTATGTGGAAGAAGGCATGGAGGTCAGGCGGGAGAAAATCCTGGCGAAGCTCGTGGAAATTCAGTATGAGCGCAACGATGTGGATTTTCACCGCGGCACGTTCCGCGCGCGCGGGGACGTGATTGAAATTTTCCCGGCCTCGTCAGAGGCGAAGTCGGTGCGCATCGAGCTGTTCGGTGATGTGGTCGATGCCATTCATCAAATTGATCCGCTCACGGGGAAGTCGCTGGGCAAGTTGCCCAAGGTGGCCATCTATCCCAACACCCATTACCTGATCGCGCCGGACCGGTATGAGCGGGCGATCACCGGCATCGAAGAGGAACTCGATGAACGGGTGGCCCATCTCCGAAACACGGGCCGGCTGGTGGAAGCGCAACGCCTGGAACAGCGCACGAAGTTCGATCTGGAAATGATCCGCGCGATGGGCTATTGCCACGGCATTGAGAACTATTCACGCCATCTCAGCGGCCGGGCGCCGGGCGAAGCGCCGCCGACATTGCTGGATTATTTCCCGAAAGACTTCCTGCTGATCGTCGATGAGTCGCATGCGAGTGTGCCGCAAGTCGGAGGCATGTACGAAGGCGACTACTCGCGGAAGCGAACATTGGTGGACTACGGGTTTCGGCTGCCGTCCGCTGTCGATAACCGGCCGCTGAAATTTTCAGAATTCGAGCAGTGTCTGAATCAAGTGATCTATGTGTCGGCGACACCGGGCTCGTATGAACTCGATCATGCGGTTGGCGAGGTCGTCGAACAGATTATCCGGCCGACCGGCCTGATGGATCCGCAGATCGAGGTGGTGCCGGCCAAAGGGCAGGTGGATCACTTGCTTGGGCAGGTACGGGCTGAAACGGCCAAGGGAGGTCGTGTGCTGGTCACGACGCTGACGAAGCGTATGGCCGAAGACTTGACGGAGTATTACCACGATCTCGGCGTGAAGGTGCGGTACCTCCATTCCGACATCAAGACACTTGAACGGGCTGAGATCGTGCGGGATCTCCGCCGCGGCGTGTTCGACGTGCTGGTCGGTATCAATTTGCTGCGGGAAGGTCTCGATTTGCCGGAGGTGAGCCTGGTCGCCATTCTGGATGCGGACAAGGAAGGCTATCTGCGTTCGTACCGCTCACTCATCCAGACAGCGGGGCGCGCGGCGCGGAATCTCGAGGGCCGGGTGATTTTTTACGGGGATTCCGTCACGGATTCCATGAAACTGGCGATCGATGAAACGAACCGGCGCCGGGCGATTCAGGCCGACTACAATCAGGTCCACGGTATTACTCCCACCGGCGTGAAGAAAGGGATTCCGGAATTGGAGTATGCGGTGGCCGAAATGGATTATGTTCAGCTGGACCTGGCGGCTGAAACAGTCGGGCAGTATGGAACGGCCGAGGGGACGGATCAGCGCATCAAACGACTGGAGACGGAGATGAAAGCGGCGGCCAAGGAACTGGCCTTCGAACGGGCGGCGGAGTTACGCAATCAGATTCGAGCGTTGAAGCTGAAAGACCTGGAAGTGAAATCGTAGTGCGCGTGATCCACGTGGTTCATATCTAGGGCGCGTCGCACCACCGCCGCGTTGCGAGTGTCGCTGTGTGTGAGGACTTCATGAATTCCTCCTTTGAGGCCATGGGGGACCCGTGTATACTTGGACTGATGAATGCCCAGCAGCCAGCGCTTTTGCAGAACACCCGACGGCGGCCAAGCAAGTTGAGCGAGCAGCTTTCGCACGAGAAAATCGAGCGGGCCAGACGCATGACGCCGGAGGAACGTGTGATGATTGCGTTGTACCTATCTGATTTCTGTCTTGAGTTGAGCCGCGCGTGTTCTCTGAAATCCTAAGCCAGATCATTCTCCGGCTTGAACAAGCCCGCAAGGACGGCTTGCTCCAGGCGTATGCGCTGATCGGTGGATTTGCCGTATCGGCATGGGGTGTCTCGCGCGCAACGCAAGACATTGATCTGGCGGTGGTGCTGGGAACTTCTGAGCCTCGCGCACTTGCCACTCATCTTGGTGCGATATACGAGGCCGGAGACGCCGATGATCCCTTACAAGGCGTGTTCCATCTCACGATTGAGTACAAGGGGCAGGAAGTGCCCGTGCAACTTATCGTGCTCAGGCCGAAGTGGACCGACGTGGTATTTCAGGGGATTGAAATATTGAAGGTATTGGGGTGTGTCGTACCGGTGGTGAATTGGCAAGCGCTCGTGCTGATGAAACTCTATGCGGGCGGACCGGTCGATGTGCAGGATGCCAGGAGTATCGTGGCTGTGCGCAACCCAGGCATTGAGGATAGAAAGCGCCTGATCGCACAAGCTGATGGGTTGGAGATTGGCCAAGAAGTTCGCGCTCTCCTCGATTTGCCTTCGTAAATAAAGCGGCGGCCAAGGAACTGGCCTTCGAACAGGCGGCGGAGTTGCGCAATCAGATTCGAGCGTTGAAGCTGAAAGACCTGGAAGTGAAGTCGTAGCCCGCTACACGTGTTTGTAGAAATAGACCCCGACAAACATACCCAACACGCTGATGATATTGACTTTAATGCTGAACCCCAAGGTAAGTTTCATCAAGACCAGGTCAATCGTGAGTGGAGGACTGAGGCCGGGCATGAAATGCGTGGAGAAGATGTTTTGAATCGTGCCTTGGGGTGCGATGACGTGGAGGATTTCTCCAAGAATTCCGCCAAGCAGCCCGCCGATGATGATAAAGATGAACAGAACCCACGGTGACTTTCGCACGGGTGCGCGGATCCTCCATGTGTGAAACGAGACGCTGTGGAAGCGGTACGATCACGGCACCATATCGAAAGGTTTCCGGCAAGTCAACAAATCTGCCGACTTGATATAGCCTGGCCCGCATTATTCATGAACACTTCTACTGCAACCGCCGATACGCCGCTACGACCAGCGTGGCCGCGAGCGTTGCGCGGCCAGCGGACAGGCTCGCTCTTCGTGACCTCAACATACTGTTTCAAGTATGCCTCGGTCTCTCAGGGCTCCTCGTGCCCGTCTCGCCTGGCGTCTTGGCGGTTTCGTCACGAACTGTCATGAATAATGTGGGCGAGCACTGCCTTGACTTGCATTCCCCGGTTCTATACACTCACCGATGCTCTTTTTCTAGATTTTTCGAGGCGATCGGAGATCTGGTGTAAGGCTTCGATGGCCTCGTTCTGTATGGTCCTATGTTTGACGCACTGAGCGACAAATTTGAAAAGGTTCTGAAGAAACTTCGCGGGCAAGGTGTGCTCACGGAGCAGAATATCACTGACGCGTTGAAGGACGTGCGGTTCGCGCTGCTCGAAGCCGACGTCAACTTCAAGATCGTGAAGGAGTTTATTGAACGTGTCCGCCAAAAGGCGATCGGGCAAGAGGTGCTGCAAAGTCTGACGCCGGGTCATCAGGTCGTCAAGATCGTGTGGGATGAACTGAGCGACATGATGGGGCGCGAGCGCTCGGGGCTTGCGCTCAACGCGCATCCGCCTACCGTAGTGATGATGGTCGGATTGCAAGGAGCCGGAAAGACGACGACCTGCGGCAAGCTGGCCCGCCTGTTCAAACAGCAGGGCAAGCGGGTGCTCCTGGTCGCGGCCGATCCGCGCAGGCCTGCAGCCGGTGAACAGCTCAGTGCGTTGGGGCGCGATCTCGGGATCGATGTGTATCGCGCCGATCAGACTCAGGCGTCTCAATCGGATATCGTGCGTATCTGCCGGGCCGGTGTCGAGCAGGGACGGGACCAGGGGTTCGATTTGGTCGTGCTGGATACGGGCGGGCGGCTCCATATTGACGAGGAGTTGATGGGAGAACTCGTCGCAGTGAAGGCGGCGGTGGCTCCTCAAGAGGTCTTGCTGGTTGCCGATGCGATGACCGGTCAGGATGCGGTAACGATGGCCGGCCAGTTCGATCAAAAGATCGGAGTGACCGGCATTATCCTGACGAAGGTGGAAGGCGACGCGCGCGGTGGTGCCGTCCTGTCGATTCGGGCCGTCACCGGCAAGCCGATCAAGTTTCTCGGTGTGGGGGAAAAACTGGATGCGCTCGAGCCGTTTCACCCTGATCGCATGGCGTCGCGCATTCTGGGCATGGGCGATGTGTTATCGCTCATTGAAAAGGCCCAGGAAACAATCACCCGCGAGCAGGCGGAAGCCGCGCAGCAGCGGTTGACGAGCAATACCTTTACGCTGGAAGATTTTCGCGCGCAGCTGGGGCAGATGGGCCGTCTTGGCTCGTTGGATCAGATTCTCGGGATGCTGCCGGGCGGGCAGAAGCTCAAGAGCGCGATCGAGGGCGATAAGCCGGAGCGGGAAATGGGCCGGGTGGCCGCGATGATCGATTCGATGACGACGCGCGAGCGCCGGGACCATACCATCATCAACGGAAGCCGGAAAAAGCGGATCGCACGTGGAAGCGGCGTTACGGTGCAGGATGTGAATCGGTTGATCAAGCAGTTTCTCTCGGCGAAAAAACTGGCAAAAGCCATGACCGGCGCAGGAGGGCGGCGGCATCTCGCCCAGCTCATGCGCTCGATGTAGTAATGACGTAGGCGAAGGTCAAGGCTGAGGTCGAGATCGCAATCGGCTTTCTTCTTGGACTCAGCCGTAACCTGAACTTGAACGTATCGTTCAGAAGGAGGACAGTGTGGCCGTTCATTTAAGACTTGCTCGGACAGGAAGACACAAACGACCGATGTATCGGCTGGTCGCCGCTGATTCAAGAAAGGCCCGGGACGGGCGGTTTCTTGAAATTCTGGGGATCTTCGATCCCCTCAAGGCCGCCGGTGTACCGGAGCTCAAGCAGGAGCGCGTTCTGACGTGGTTGCATCAGGGGGCGCAGCCCTCTGTCACCGTGCGCACCTTGCTTCGCCGGGCCGGCGTCTGGAAGCAGTTCGAGGCGGAAAAGTCTGCAAAGAAGGCAACCGCTGCGAAGTAACTCGCGTTGTGTATGGTGAGCGATCTCGACACGGTGACGGTAGGATTGGTCGAACGGCCGTTCGGCGTCAAGGGCGAGGTCAAGGTTCGTTCGCTGAGCGATGTGCCCGGGCGGTTTGAGACATTGACCAGCGTGAGTCTGGTCGCGAAAGACGGTAAGACGATGGACACCAGCGTGACCCACGTGAGGCGCGCCGGAGAACGGTTCATCGTAAGGTTTGCAGGGTTGACGACGCCGGAAGAGGCGGGGTTATGGCGCGGCAGTCTGATTCAGGCTCCTCGCGGCATTGTGCCCAGGCTCCCGGCCGGTCAGTACTACGAATGTGACTTGGTGGGGCTTCGGGTCCAGACGGATCAGGGACTACCGATCGGCGCGCTGGAAGAGATCGTGGAATTGCCGGGCGGCCATGTGTTCGTCGTTCGTCAAGGCGCCAAGGAGACCTTGATTCCAGCGGCTAAAGAGTGGGTAACGGCGGTTGATCTCGAACACCGGATCATGACGGTTCGCATGATCGATGGAATAGATGGGTAAGATGTTGCGCGTCGATGTTCTGACATTATTCCCGGACATGGTGGCTCCTGTCTTGGGGCAGAGCATGCTCAAGCGTGCGCAGGACAAGGGCCTTCTCGATGTGAAGGTGCGGAATCTCCGCGACTTCACCGAGGATCGCCATAAAGTCGCAGATGATGTGCCCTATGGCGGCGGCGCAGGCATGGTGTTGAAGGCTGAGCCGATCCTCCGTGCGGTCGATGCGTTAGTGAAAGAGGCCGAAGCGAGCGGAGGGCAGATCCGCCTGCTGTTTCCATCGCCCCATGGCCGGCCCTTTACGCAGGCGTATGCGCAGGATCTTGCGTGCGAGCAGCGTCGCATCGTCATTCTCTGCGGTCATTACGAAGGGATCGATGAGCGGGTCAGAACGGCGTTGTCGCCGGAAGAGGTGTCGGTCGGCGACTATGTGTTGACCGGAGGCGAGTTGCCGGCGCTGATGTTGATCGATGCGGCGGCGCGGTTGGTGCCCGGCGTCTTGGGCGATCCGGAGTCCTTGAACGAAGAGTCGTTTTCAGACTCGTTGCTGGAGTATCCGCATTACACCAGGCCGGCGGAGGTTCGAGGTCTGGGTGTTCCGGACGTGCTGTTGTCCGGGCATCACGAAGCGATCCGTGTGTGGCGCAGAAAGCAGGCCTTGCGCAGCACGTTTCTCAGGCGTCCTGATCTCTTGAGAGATCGTGTGCTCACACATGAAGATCAGCGGTTATTGAACGAATTGATGAGTGAAGATGTCTCAATGGTGCCGATGTATGATGCAGGAGGAGGAGTGAGGTCATGAATCAGTTAGAGCGTATTCAACGGTCCTTTACGAAGAAGTCAGCTCCGGTCTTCGAAATCGGGGATACCGTCAAGGTCCACGTCAAGGTGGTCGAAGGCGACAAGGAACGTATTCAGGTGTATGAAGGTACGGTGATTGCCCGGAAGGGGTCCTTGAATACGGAGACCTTTACGGTTCGCAAGCTGTCCTACGGAGTCGGTGTTGAGCGTATTTTCCCCGTGCATTCGCCGATCGTTGCCAAGGTTGATGTCGTCCGTCAGGGACGCGTCCGGCGGGCCAAGCTCTATTATCTTCGCGGGAAGAAGGGGCGGTTCGCCAAAGTGGAAGAGCGCGAGTTTGTCGCAGAAAGCAAATCGGCCGAGCAGCCGGCTGCCGCGCCAGCAGAGCCGGCAAAGGCGTAATCGTTCCGTTGAATCGGCCCCGCCGGGCAGCGCGGGTGGTGGTCTTCGGCAGAGGGTCTGGTTTGGGAGCGCGCCTGATGGGGCCTGCCGACGAGTTCGAGCAAGAGGCCAGGCGATGTGGGTATCGCCGTATCGCGGGCCTCGATG
>JABMDE010000006.1:13334-15530 GCA_015904055.1 Nitrospira sp.
GAAGCTCCATCCATGCCGTCATGCCCGGTACCGTTGTCTATGCGGACTGGTTGAAAGGCTATGGACTCGTTATAATCCTGGACCATGCCAACGGATTCTTCTCACTCTACGCCCATGCGTCGAAGATTCTGGCCAAAGTGGGCGAACAGGTTGCCGAGGGACGTCCGATCGGCGAGACAGGAGATACGGGCGTAATTGGAGAAAATACTCTATACTTCGAGTTGCGAGAAGGCGCCGAGCCGGTGGACCCTCTGCAGTGGCTGGCACGGCGATAACGCACAGGCGTTCGGCGCAGTCTGATTTTTCATGGAAGGGACATGATGATGGAACAGCAGCCTCGGCGGAAGTCGTGGGTGGTCGGGCCGATGATCGCGCTCGCGCTACTCTGTGGAGTGATCCTCGGCAAGGGATGGGAGCGGACCGGTCATGCCGGAGAAACATACGAAGAGCTCAAGACCTTTTCCGAAGTGTTGAATCAAGTCCAGAAGCATTACGTCGATGAGACGAAGCCGAAGGACCTCATTCAAGGGGCCATTCGCGGCATGCTGGCGACGCTTGATCCGCACTCTGCCTACATGACGCCCGAAATGTATAAAGAGATGCAGGTGGAGACCAGGGGAGAATTCGGCGGCGTCGGCATCCAGATCGGCGTGAAAGAAAACCGTTTGGCCGTCATTGCCCCCATCGAAGGCACGCCCGCGCATCGGGCCGGAATCAAGGCCGGTGATTTTATCGTCAAGGTGAATGATGAGACAACCAAGGACCTCACGTTGATGGATGCCGTCCAGAAAATGCGGGGACCGAAAGGCAGCAAGGTCAATTTGACGATTCAGCGGGAGGGCACACCGGATCCGATGTTGTTCACGTTGGTCCGGGATACGATCAAGATCGAGAGCGTGAAATCGAAGGTGATCGACAATCTTGGCTATGTGCGGCTGACTCAGTTTCAGGAGGCGACCGGGCGTGATTTGGCCAAAGCGATCAAACAGTTCAAAGAGCAAAAAGTACAGGGCACCATTCTCGATTTGCGGAATAATCCGGGCGGGTTGTTGACCGCCGCCGTCGATGTCTCCGAACAGTTTCTTCCGAACGGCAAACTGGTCGTCTATACCAAGAGCCGGGAAGGCAAGAAGGACGAATGGGTCTCAAAATCCAAGGATCAGCTCGAAGATCTTCCGGTCATCATTTTGGTCAACGAGGGATCGGCGAGCGCGTCGGAAATCGTGGCGGGCGCCCTTCAAGATTGGGGGCGGGCGGTGATCGTCGGGACGACGTCGTTCGGCAAGGGATCGGTGCAGACGATTCTTTCGCTCGGAGACGGGTCAGGACTCCGGCTGACCACGGCGAAGTACTACACGCCGAAGGGGCGTTCCATTCAGTCAACGGGAATCACTCCCGATATCGTCGTTAAGCTTCCAAACCCGGTCGCTGCGAAGCCGGCAGAAGGCAAGAACGGCGAGAAGGACGCGGATGCGAAAGGCGGAAAGCCGGCGACAGGAAAAGAGACGACTCCGCCTGCAGGAAAGCCTGCGGAGGAGACCAGCCCGAAGAACGGAACACATCCGCCGGCATCCTCGCCGGACGCTGGAGGCGACATTTCGTTAGAGCAGGATGTTCAGTTGCAAAAAGCGGTGGAGTTGTTGAAGAGCTGGAAAATCTTCAAGGAGCTGAAGCCGGTCTAATTCCGGTATTCATGGCCTGCGTGCCATAATCGGACACCCTCTGTTGTAACAAGCCTGGACGCGGCGTCAACCGCGCCCAGGCGCTTCGGTCCAATCTGCAGCGGTCTCCCATCATGCCGACGGTTTTTCCCTGGGCCTCTGTCCTTGCGGGAGACGCGTACGATCTCTCCGGGTCACGTTCGTTTTCTGAATCCGAACGTGTGGAATCTCCTATTTTCTTTTCATTTGTTCGTCAGCCGGTACAATGACGTCGTCAGAGAAGTCTCCATCCCGGTAGACTTCGATCTTAATGGCGCGCACCTCTCCTCACTAACGAAACGGTAGATACGATGGCAACGCTCATTTCAGTGGCATCCGGCAAAGGCGGTGTGGGCAAGAGTATTGTCTCGGTGAATCTCGCATTGGCGCTGGCGAAGGCCGGCCGCAAGGTCATCCTGGCCGATCTGGATGTGGGCGGGGCCGATGCGCACATCATGTTCGGCGAATTGAATCCGCCGGTGACCTTGACGGATTT
>JABMDE010000060.1:0-3728 GCA_015904055.1 Nitrospira sp.
GGAATCCGATCCCTTTGCCGTCCTCGACCGAGAAGGTGTCGGCTCGCTGATGAAGCAGGCCATCAGCGGGGGCCGCAAGGCCAGGCCTGGTATCAAGCTTGGCATTTGCGGCGAACATGGCGGCGATCCCAGTTCGGTGGAGTTCTGCCACCAGCTTGGATTGGATTATGTTAGCTGTTCGCCCTATCGGGTGGCGATCGCGCGGCTTGCTGCCGCGCATGCCGCGCTGGCTGAAGCTGATGCCAAGAAAACTACTGGGCCCGCTGCGGCATCGCGAGCAAAGTCAGCGAAGCCGGCACGCACGGGCCGCCGATCTTCCGCTGGCCGCGCGAAGCGGTGATTGGTCGCGCACAAGATCTCCACTACATGACCCTGGCCCTTCGCCTTGCGGCGAAGGGCCGGAGGACGACCAGTCCGAATCCGATGGTTGGCGCTGTGGTTGTCAACCAGGGCCGTGTCGTCGGTCAGGGATTCCATTTTCGCCCCGGCCTTCCTCATGCGGAAATTCTAGCCCTCCGGCGAGCAGGCAGCCGTGCGCGTGGCGCGACACTCTATGTGACGCTCGAACCCTGCTGCCATCTTAATAAACGAACGCCTCCCTGTGTGCCGGAAGTAATTCACTCCGGCGTCAGCCGCGTGGTGATTGCCATGAGTGATCTGAACCCAGAGGTCAAGGGAAGGGGATCTTCGGCGCTTCGACGGGCTGGTCTCTCTGTCACGGTTGGTATTGCCCGTTCAGAGGCAGAGATTTTGAATAAAGCCTATTCTCATTGGATCACGACGAAGCGTCCCTATGTCATTCTCAAAGCGGGGATGACACTCGATGGAAAGATTGCGACGGCTTCCGGCGAAGCCATGTGGATTACCGGCAAGCAATCTCGGCAGGAAGTGCACGACCTTCGTGCGCGTGTCGATGCTGTTTTGGTTGGGATTGGCACAGTACTGGCCGACGATCCTGCTCTTACAGCGAGGGTCGGTCTGCAGCTCAACAAGCCGGCCTCGACACAACCGCTGCGCATTGTGGTCGATAGTGCATTGCGAATTCCGATGAAGGCGAAAGTTCTCTCTGGACAGGAGAGAGCCAAGACCATCGTGGCGACAACCGATTCGGCTTCGGCGTCGCGGAAGCAGACCCTTCTGAAACGTGGTATTGAAGTGCTAACGCTTCCCACTGTACGGGGGAAAGTCTCCCTGCCTGCATTGATGCGTGAGCTCGGGAGGCGGGACGTGACATCGCTGCTGGTTGAAGGCGGCGGAGAAATCAATGCGGCCATGCTCAAAGCCAAACTCGTGCGACACGTGCGTTTGTATATGGCGCCGGTCTTGCTTGGCGGTGTAGATGTAGATGCCAAAGGCCTTATCGGAGGCAAGAGTCCGGCGCGCCTCACGTCGGCACTCAGGCTGCGCAACGTCACTAATCGCTTCGTCGGGAGTGATCTCCTTGTGGAAGGTGATCTGTAGAATAGAGGTGCAAGTTTCTAGTTTCGGGTTTCGTATTGTCAGAAAATGCCTTCCGAAACTCCGCAACTCGAAACCAGAAACCTTCTGTCATGAATACTGCAGGCTCATGATCGCCGAATCACGGCTTCCATGGAAGACCTTGGTTGGGGTGCTGGCGATTGCAACTGGGCTGGAACTGGCGCTGCTGGTCAGGGCTGTGCGATCAGAAACCTGCACTCTATCCCCTCAGCATGCAGGAATGGTGTTTCCTGTTGAACGGGTCGATCCCGAGTGGGCCTGCCGGCTGCAATCGATCATCGGCAATTATACGACGGTCAATACGGTGGGGCCGATCCGGGCGGCTTTGTCCGAATCGATGTATGAGTATCTCTTGGATCATCCTCCGGTTGCGACTATCTTGATCGATCGCCTTGAGCTTGGGTTGTACAAGTCCGAAGAACGGGGGCCTGACCGATTCTGGGGTAGTGATGGAGAAGGGACGCAGGGGATCGTTCAGCTCATCTATAAAGACCGTACCTCTCGGCTCTATTATCTCGAAGGATCGCACAACAGCCGGCTGCTTCCTGATGTCACCGGGAAGGCTGTCGTGTTACTGAGAATGAAGTCGGTAATGGAATCGAATGGCGTTGAAACGATGGACAGTACAGTAGTGTCCTACACTAAGCTGGACAATCGTATCCTCTCCGGGGTGGTGTCGCTGCTGCGGCCGTTGATCGGGGGAGTGGTGACGGGGAAATTGCGGAAAGGGGCGGAAACGGTCAACCGGTTAGGCCTGGTTAACGTCAAGCTCTCCTATCTGATCGGGACCATGATCGAGTTGCCGCGCGCGGCGGTGACCGCCGATCGGATTGCGGAAGAGGCGGAGTTTTTCTCGTTCGGTACGAATGATCTGACGCAAACCACGTTCGGGTTTTCCCGGGACGATGCGGCGAAATTCATCGACTACTATAAGACCGTCGGCATCATGGAATCCGATCCCTTTGCCGTCCTCGACCGGGAAGGCGTCGGAACGTTGATGAAGCAGGCTATCAGCGGAGGCCGCAAGACCAGGCCCGGCATCAAGCTCGGCATTTGCGGCGAGCATGGCGGCGATCCCAGCTCCGTGGAGTTTTGTCATCAATTGGGATTGGATTACGTCAGTTGTTCGCCCTATCGGGTTGCCATTGCCCGGCTTGCCGCCGCACACGCCGCATTGGCTGAAGCCGAGGCCAAGACAACGGACAGATCGTCTGCTGCGTCGCGAGCAAGGTCTGCAAAGCCGATACGTGCAGGCCGCCGATCTTCCACCGGTCGCACAAAGCGGTGAGTGGGCGCGCGCAAGATCTTCACTACATGACCCTGGCCCTTCGCCTTGCGGCGAAGGGCCGAAGAACGGCTAGTCCGAATCCGATGGTCGGCGCAGTGGTCGTCAAGCGAGACCGCATTGTCGGACAAGGCTTTCATCTCCGTCCCGGTCTTCCCCATGCGGAAGTTCTGGCTCTCCGGCAGGCAGGTCGCCGCGCGCGTGGCGCGACGCTCTATGTGACGCTGGAACCCTGCTGTCATCTCAATAAACGAACGCCGCCTTGTGTGCCGGAAGTGATTCAGTCCGGCGTCAGCCGCGTGGTGATTGCCATGACCGATCCGAACCCAGCGGTCAAGGGAAGGGGATGTGTGGCGCTTCGGCGAGCCGGTCTCTCCGTCACGGGTGGTATCGCGCAGGCAGAGGCGGAGACCTTGAACGAAGCCTATTCGCATTGGACTAAGGCGAAGCGTCCGTATGTCATTCTCAAAGCGGGGATGACACTCGATGGAAAGATTGCGACGGCTTCCGGTGAGTCCATGTGGATTACCGGTAAGCAATCCCGGCAGGAAGTACACGATCTTCGTGCGTGCGTGGACGCCGTCATGGTCGGGATTGGAACAGTGCTGGCCGACGATCCCGCCCTTACAGCGAGGATCGGTCCGCAGCTCAACAGGCCGGCCTCGACTCAACCGCTTCGCATCGTGGTCGATAGTACCTTGCGGATTCCGATGAAGGCGAAGGTCCTCTCTGGACAGGAGAGAGCCAAGACCATCGTGGCGACGACCGATTCGGCTCCGGCATCCAGGAGACGGGTGTTGCTGAAACAGGGCATCGAGGTGCTGACGCTTCCCGCTGTACGGGGGAAAGTCTCCCTGTCTGCATTAATGCGTGAGCTTGGCAGGCGGGATGTGACGTCGTTGCTGGTTGAAGGCGGCGGAGAAATCAATGCGGCGATGCTTCAGGCCAAACTGGTGCAACATGT
>JABMDE010000060.1:3848-6224 GCA_015904055.1 Nitrospira sp.
AACGGGGGCCTGACCGATTCTGGGGTAGTGATGGAGAAGGGACGCAGGGGATCGTACAGCTTGTCTATAAAGACCGGACATCTCGACTCTATTATCTCGAAGGATCGCACAACAGCCGGCTGCTTCCTGATGTTACGGGGAAGGCGGTCGTGTTACTGAGAATGACATCGGCAGTGGAACCCAACGGCGCTGAAGCGGTAGACAGTACAGTAGTGGCGTATACTAAACTGGACAATCGCATCCTTTCCGGGATGGCGTCGCTGCTGCGGCCGCTGATCGGGGGAGTGGTAACGGGGAAATTGCGGAAAGGAGCGGAAACGGTCAATCGGTTAGGCGTGGTCATGAAGCAGCATCCTGAGCGTGTCTTGTTTGAAGCAATGGCGCCACCCGCTTTTTCTGATTGCGACGTCGCTTTTTTGAGGAAGTCGCTTGGAGGGGTGGACGAGTCCAGCTGCACAGGCCGTCTGAACGGACCAACTCCATGACCACATCGCGCAGTTTCCTGTTGGTCTGTGCCGTCGGCATATTCAGCTTTATCAGCTACAACATGGTGCGGATGCCCGTACTCTCGCTCTTTGCAGAATCGCTCGGCGCGAGTCCGGAACGGATCGGCCTGATCGTGTCGGTCTCGACGTTGACCGGAGTCTTTCTCAAGCTGCCGTCCGGGGCCCTCTCCGATATTTATGGGCGGCGATTGTTGTTGCGAATCGGTGTGGTGGCGTTCGGGCTGCCGCCGTTTCTTTATCCATTCATTACTGACGTAGATGCGCTTACCGTGTTGCGGTTTGTTCACGGGCTGGCTACGGCGATCTTTGCGCCGAGCGCCCTGGCTACGGTGGCGGAACTCTATCGGGAGCGGCGTGGAGCGGCGCTGGGTACCTATACGGCCTGCACCCAATCCGGTGCGCTGCTGGGGCCATTGATCGGAGGCTATCTGGTCTATGCGGCAGGATTTCAGACGGCGTTTGTCACGGCTGGCATCTTTGGCTGCGTTGGAATGGTGTTGTTCTATAGCCTTCATCTGGACGTCGCCACCCCGCGATTGGAGGCAAAGGGATTAGGGGTGGTGCTCTCTGAAATGTGGAAGGGATTTGCCGTTGTTGCAAGAAATAAGATCGTGCTGATCACCAGTATGACGGATGCTGCCAAGATGGTTGCGAACGGCGCATTGATGGCATTTTTGCCGCTGTATGGCGTGTCGGTCGGATTAAATCCAGGCGAAGTTGGGTTGCTATTTAGCGTCCAATCCTTCACGTCATTCTTTTCCAAGCCGATCATGGGCCGGGTGTCTGATCAGGTAGGTCGCCAGCCGTTGATTCTCATAGGCCTCCTGATCTGCGCCGGGACATTTGTCTGTATCCCGCAGTCGTCGGCATTTGGAATATTGCTGGCGCTGTCGGCCGGGTTCGGTTTCGGTGAAGCAGTAGTCTCCTCGTCCTCCTCAGCTCTTGTGGCAGACAGCTCCGAGTTTAAGACGTTAGGGGCCGGGATGGGGATGCAGGGCACGATCATGGATATCGGCCACGCCAGCGGGCCGCTGCTCGCAGGGTTGCTGATTGCGACCCTGAACTATGGACAGGCCTTTGCCATTATCGCCGGCATTCAGTTGACGGCTGGTGGAGTGTTTTGGCTGGCCATGAGAGGAAGATCAGCCGGTGCTGCGATGGTATAATGGCGGCGCGTCAAGCGCCTGCGTGGACCGGCAAGTGATTGGAAGGGATTATCCTGGACGACAAATGGTGGCTAATCGAGAGGACTTCATCCATGTTTACCGGCATCGTTGAAGAAATAGGCGCCATTACCACGCTGGACAAAACACTGGCGGGGACAAGAGTGACCATCCTGGCTTCGACTGTGATGGGTGATCTCAAGATCGGCGATAGTGTGAGCGTGAATGGAGCTTGTCTCACAGTGGTGTCGCGAAGTGAACGTGATTTTTCTGTGGAGGTTTCGCCTGAGACGCTTTCAGTGACCACACTGGGCAACATGGTTGTGGGAATGCCGGTGAATCTCGAGCGGGCCATGAAGTTGAATGAACGTATCGGCGGGCATCTGGTGGCGGGCCATGTAGACGGGGTCGGAGTCATTCGTAGCCGGCGCCAGGAAGGCAATGCGATTATCTTCGTGATCGAGGCGCCTCCCGCCATCCTGCGCTACTGTGTGGGGAAAGGTTCGATTACGGTCGACGGCATCAGTCTTACAATCAATGAAGTCGGAGACCAGTCCTTCAGTGTTGCGATTATCCCGCATACGGCCAAAGTCACGGCCCTTGGCCTCAAACAGGGCAACGATCCTGTCAATCTTGAGTCCGACCTCATCGGCAAGTATGTCGAACGCCTCCTCCAGGAACGCAGCCAGCTTCCCAAGTCCTCTCCC
>JABMDE010000060.1:6344-14348 GCA_015904055.1 Nitrospira sp.
AGGGCACGATCATGGATATCGGTCACGCCAGCGGGCCGCTGCTCGCAGGGCTGCTGATAGCGACCCTGAGTTATGGACAGGCCTTTGCCATTATCGCCGGCATTCAGTTGACGGCTGGCGGAGTGTTTTGGCTGGCTATGAGAGGAAGATCAGCCGGTGCTGCGATGGTATAATGGCGGCCTGTCCAGAGCATGCGTGGACTGCAAGTTGTTGGAAGAGATTATCCCAGGCGACAGATAATGGTGACTAACCGAGGGGACTGCATCCATGTTCACTGGCATCGTTGAAGAAATAGGCGCCATTACCACGCTGGACAAAACATTGGCGGGGACAAGAGTGACCATCTTGGCTTCGACTGTGATGGGTGACCTCAAGATCGGCGATAGTGTGAGTGTGAATGGAGCCTGTCTCACAGTGGTGTCGCGTAGCGACCGTGATTTTTCTGTGGAAATATCGCCTGAGACGCTTTCAGTGACCACACTGGGCAGCATGGTTGTGGGAACGCCGGTGAATCTCGAGCGGGCCATGAAGTTGAACGAACGTATCGGCGGGCATCTGGTGGCAGGCCATGTAGATGGGGTCGGAGTCATTCGTAGCCGGCGCCAGGAAGGCAATACAATTATCTTTGTGATCGAGGCGCCTTCCGCCATCCTGCGCTACTGCGTAGGGAAAGGTTCGATCACGGTCGACGGCATCAGTCTTACAATCAATGAAGTCGGAGAGCATTCCTTCAATATTGCGATCATTCCGCATACGGCCAAAGTCACCACCCTTGGCCTCAAACAGGGCAACGATCCTGTCAATCTTGAATCCGACCTCATTGGCAAGTATGTCGAACGCCTCCTCCAGGAACGCAGCCAGCTTCCCAAGTCCTCTCCCGTCATTGATAGGGACTACTTGCAGAAGCGCGGATTGATCTGACTCCTCGGTCTGAGGCGATGTCGTCTACACCCGCCTGTGCCTATGTTTTATCGGGAGTGAAAAGTTCGAGGATGCTCAAGGAGAGGAGCCGGGCCCCAGGTCGGAGCCCGGCTGCTGAGGTGATTATTTAGAAGGATCCGCCACCGCCGCCACCACCAGCCGGCGGCATCGGCTTGAGGTCGTAATTCGCTGAGCTGATATTGCTCATACTGCCGCTCACAGCCGAGTATGGTCCGCTCGCAGTGTTCATCCCACCTCCCACCACGCTGGCTTTCAGGCCGCTGGAAACATTGCGCTCTCCTCCCAGGATTGTTGCAAACTGGCCGGAGATGACATTGTCAGTGCCAAAAACAAGCCCGCCGAACGATCGGAATGAGTTCCCCTGGCCGCCCACGAGGTTGTGTGAGCCGTCGCGAGCAGCGCCCGGAGCGGTCTCGTTATAGCCGAGTACCAGATTCCCGAGACTGTTCGTGGTAGTGGTCGCATTCGCTCCATTCCGGATATGCACGTTTGCCCCGCTGAAAATGATATGGGGTCCAAGCATGCCATTCTGCTGTGTTGTCTCAATCTTCAGATAGTCTTTGAGTGCCAGCACGGGATTGCTCAGACTTGTCGTATGTTGTCCTAATGTGGTTTCCGCAGCTTCTACACGCCCCTTCAGCGTGTTGAAATCAGCCAGGCTCGGACCGGTGCTCGTGCCGGTACCGGTGACGGGTCTTGCGGCAATTTCTTTCTTGAGGAGTTCGACCTCGCGTTGGAGCTGCATCACCATCATCCGCAAAATGGGATCACTATACGGACGCACGACAAGGCTATGCTTGTGGTCCGTGTCCCTAAACCGGTCACTGTGTTGATCACCTGCATCGGCAGGGCCGGACATCAGCGAGACACTGAAGGCTCCGGCGAGCAGTACGGAGAGGCAACGGGTCGATATCCGGCCTCTCCGATTCAAAAGAGTCTCTGCAGATTCCTGTATTGATTGTGAACCCATAACCGATGCCCTCCTTGGTTACTCCAAGCCGCTTCCGAGATCGATGTTCGAAACTCGACAGGCTTGCGAGGCAAAACAACTTCCTTGCCTGCTCAACATCGCAAGCAGCATGCCGACATGGAATTTCAAGGGTTTTTGCTGGTGCGGTTCCTGCTCATAGGGGTGAAGATGAGAGGAAATAAAGCCAAAAATTGCGTGTAGTAGAGTCAAGAAATGGACGAGGATCGAGACGGTCCCGTCACGCTACGGCTGGTTTTTTGCCGAGGACCGGTAGGTGAGATACAGCACGGCTCCGGCAAATACGGAGGTGATGACGACCACCAGAAGTTGTATGCCAAAGTCGATGGGGCCGATATAGATCTTGTAGAGCTGTAACAGAACCAGGGGCAGCCCTACGGCCAGCGTAAGGCTGATGATGTGGTGCCTCAAATAGATCGGCTCGCCCGGTTTGCGCTGGCCCCGTGCCAAGACCGTTACTCCTCGATTGTTGAAATATCCCCCGGATCCTGTCCCAGTTCTTTCGCTTTCAGGACGCGGCGCATGATTTTCCCGGACCTGGTCTTTGGAAGGGATGAGACGATATCGATTTCGGATGGGACGCCGATTTTGCCCAACTCTTTCAGTACCTGACCCTTGATCGACTTAATCAGTGCCGGGCTGTCCTGCTCTCCCTGTTTCAGGATGATGAAGGCTTTGATGGATTCGCCGACGGTCTTGTGTGGTTTGCCGATCACGGCGGCTTCCGCAACCGCCGGATGGCTGACCAGCGCGCTCTCGACCTCAGCGGTGCCCAGCCGATTCCCGGCAACCTTGATGACATCGTCGGCCCGGCCCATGAACCACATATAGCCGTCTGCGTCTTTGTGGCACACGTCACCTGCCGCATAACAATTGGGGATTGTGTTCCAGTACGTTTTGTACCGTTCCGGATCTTTATAGATCGCGCGCATCATAGAAGGCCAGGGTTTCTTGATGACCGCAAAGCCGCCCACGTTGGCAGGCAAGCTCTTGCCCTCACGGTCGACCACATCCGCCTCAATCCCTAAAAATGGTCTTGTTGCAGAGCCTGGTTTAAGCGGTACGGTGGGAAGGGGAGTGATCAGAATGGAGCCCGTCTCTGTCTGCCACCAGGTATCCATAATGGGTTTGTCTCCGCCTGCTGCACGGTGAAACCATTCCCAGGCTTCCGGATTGATCGGTTCTCCGACGCTGCCCAGGATGCGGAGCGACGAGAGGTCGGACTTCTTGGGCCAGTCTTCGCCATATCGCATGAGCAGGCGGATTGCGGTCGGGGTCGTATAAAAAATCGAGACACCGTATCGTTCGATCAAGTCCCACCAACGGCCAGGGGTTGGATAGTCCGGTTTCCCTTCTGCGGTCAGGATTGTCGCACCGTTGAGGAGCGGGCCATAGACGATATAGCTGTGGCCTGTGACCCAGCCGGGATCGGCTACGCAGAAATATACATCGTCGTCTTTCAGGTCGAATACATATTTGGTCGTTGTATAGGTTCCGACCATGTAGCCGCCGTGAACATGGACGACGCCTTTCGGTTTGCCGGTCGTGCCGGATGTGTAGAGAATGTAGAGCGGGGTTTCAGCATCCAATGGTTCTGCATCACAGATCGTGCGCTCACCTTTAACCCAGTTGTTCCACTCGAGTTCCTTCGGCGCGGACAGCGGCTGTTCCGGACTCTGGCGACGGACGACGATCACATGTTCCACCGTGGGGCACGTCTTCAGTGCATCGTCTACGACTGGTTTCAAGTGGATAGTTTTTCCTCGATCGAAGCCGACATCGGCGGTGATCACGAGTTTCGATTCGGCGTCCATGATACGGCTGGCGAGAGCTGGGGCGCTGAAGCCTGAATAGACGACGCTGTGAATGGCGCCGATCCTGGCGCACGCCAGCATCGCGATGACTTGTTCCGGAACTTTGGGGAGATAGATGGTAACCCGGTCGCCCTTCGTGATGCCCAGTCTTTTGAGCGCATTGGCGCAGCGATTCACCTGCCGGGATAGTTCACCATAGGTGAACACGCGCTCCTGATCCTGTTCCCCCACCCAAATCAGTGCGACTTTATTTTTGCGCCATGTTTTGACGTGGCGGTCCAGGCAGTTGTAGGCAATGTTACAGGTGGCGCCGACAAACCACTTGGCCCAGGGGTAATTCCATTCAAGGACTTTGTTCCAGGGAGAGAACCATTCCAGCTCTTTTGCCGCAGCGCTCCAAAATGCTTCAGGGTCGGCAATGGATTTCTTGTACTCAGTTTCGTAGTCCTTGATATAGGCAGCCTCAATCGTCTTCGCGGTTGGCGGGTATGTCCGGCTTTCCTTCAAGAGAGTCTCGATCTGATCACTCATAGTCTGTCTGCCTCCTCGATCTACTGAGTCTGGTCCCAAGGACGTATGATTATGGAGAAAGGTGGAAGCTCCTGCAACCATACATTTGTACAGGGGGAGGTCATGTCTCACGACTCTTATGAAAATTAGGGGAAGTGGCTGAATTCTCAAGTGGATTTCTTGACAGCCATCAAAGCCTGGCAGTAGGCTGCGAAAATCTATGAACCGACTTCTTTCCATTGTTGGGATTGCTGTTCTGATCGTGAGCCATTCTTTAGGCGTTACGCCGTACGGGATCCCCTCAATTGCGCACGCCCAACTGGGGAAGCCGGACGGTCTCTATTACAAGTCCTGGGCGATCGTGATCGGGATTGAAGGCTATGTTGTCGCGCCGCCTGTTCGAGGGGCGGTCAATGACGCGAAACAAGTGGCCCAGGCATTTCGCCAGTTAGGGTTCGATGAGGTCGTCGAGATTTACGAAAAGGATGCGGTCTTTCGTCGGTTGCAGCAGGTGCTGAACGATATGTTGCCGAGAAAGGTCGGGCGTATGGACCGGCTGGTGATCTTCTACGTGGGCCATGCAGGATCGGTACAAGATGCCGAGGGGGAAGACCGGAGCTATCTCGTGCCGGCTGATGCACAGGTGAATAATGCGGCAAAGGCCGTGACCGTGGAGCATTTGAAAGAATTTACCAGGCGATCGGCTTCCAAACACACACTCCTTCTTTTGGATGCTCCCGTATTTGGATGGGAATTGACGTCGCCGCCGCCGGTGTCACTTGAGGGCCGGCTTGTTCCGGAGGCCGATATGGACCGGCGTGCGGTGCAGGTGATCAGTGCCGCCCGCAAGGGAGAACTCTCCTCTCGTTCCGATGGGAAAAGTTTTTTTGTTCAGGCGTTGCTGGCTGGACTCGCAGGCGCGGCTGACATGGATAAGAATGGGTGGCTCATGGCGTCAGAACTGGGGGACTATCTTGTACAGCGGGTGCAAGCGGATTCCCAGGGGCTGCAACATCCCACCAGCTTGAGGATCGATGGAGATGGGGATACGGTATTGGTTGAGGGGCGGAAGGCCGCGCTTCAGTCGGGCAGCGGGCGCAACGATTCTGTGGAACGTCAACGGACGGCCAGAAGTCACTACGAACAAGCGTATGCCATGCTTCAGGAAGGGAAATCGGCGGCAGCGGCGTTGGAGCGTCTCAATCATGCGATTGAGTACGATCCGACCTATGGCGATGCGTATGTTCTCAAAAGTTATATCCACTTGGAAGCGGTTCCGAATCTCGATGAGGCGCTGGCCTCCGGGCAGCTTGCCGTGCAGCATGCCTCGGCTAATCCCGATTCGTTTTATATGCTGGGGCTTGTCCAGGAGAAGCGAGGAAAGTTTGTGGAGGCCGAAACGGCACTGCTTCAGGCGTTGAAGGTTCACGGTGGCTACCAAGACGTATATTTTTCATTGGGGGCGCTGTATGCGGATCACCTCAACGATCGACCGAAATCGATTCAGGCATTCCGCCGGTATTTGGAATTGGGGGGAGCACATGCGCGCGCGCGATCGGTGGTCACAGAAGCGGATCAGGCCGCAAAATCAGCCCCCTAGAGTTCCATCTGACACCGACTCGAGAAAGAGCCGTTATGAGCCTCCGTGGGGGGGGGGCAGTTCACGCCGTACTGCCCTCAATCTCGGTGTTGGACCATTGCATCTTGAATTATTCGAAAGCAGCGCTTCTGAGAATGTGGGGGGTTACGTATTAGACACTACGCCACTTGAGGTATTGAAGCCTATCAGGGTTTGCGCTAAAACGGGTCGGACTAATAGTCTCATCCCCTCGTATCGGGAGGAGTTTTTTGATAGCAGACTCTTTCCGGCTAAGCTGGGAGTGGGCGGGTCGAATGGGTTTTGGTGAGACGCTTTTCTCTGCCATGGTCAGACCTCAGTTATCCCCCCTTGTTTCACAAAGATAGCGAATTGATGAGCTCTCCTCGCCCCGCATTTGTAAGGATCTCTGTAAGTGGAAGATAGCCAAGTCCAAGGAGGTTGACCTTCCCCCCGAAAACTAGACCATTGGCGAGGAAGTCCGACTGTGCTGAAATGGGCCCCACAGGAGGGGGCCATGACCAGGAAACGGCACACGGAGGAACAGATCATCGCGGTTGCAGTACCCGTGGCTTGGCAATTTTACCCAGACGAATCGGCGTCAGCCCGTGGTTGTGGTCGGAACCGTGCTGAACAGCAGCCATGAACATATCAGCGTGCAGACTTTCATCACGGATTTGGAACGTGAGCTCACGAACTCTCAGAAGGTCACGTTCGTTGCCGGGAAGGGCGAGAGGGACGAGATCCGGACCGAACGAAAAGAACAGGCGGTGCATGCCCGTGAAGAAACGCAGAAGGCTCCGGGAAAAGAGACGGGGGCTGATTACATGATGAAGGGCATCATCGCGACGATCCTCGACGAAGCCGACGGGACCAAGGCGGTGTTTTATCAAGTTGATCTTCAGATGATCGACCTCGAAAGTAACGCGAAGGTCTGGTATGGACAGAAGAAGATCAAGAAAGTCGTCGAAAAGAAGCGGACAGTCTTTTAGGCTCAACGGATCCAGTTGTCTTTTAGGCTCAACGGATCCAGTTGAACGCCTGTCTCTCACGCTTTGCCCACGGTGGTTGTGTGCGGTGGAGCGGTCCCACTTCAGTCTCCTATGCCTGCGTCCTTGCCGGACTGATTCTCCTGACCGGCTGCGGCCCTTCCGTTAATCGCTATCTTCTCATCGAACAAAGTCTGCTTGCAGGCGACCCTGCGATGGCAGCTTCTATCGTCGAACAAAACGAGAATGAGTATGGAGAAACGAGCCGCCTTTTGTATGGAATGGATCGCGGTCTGACTCTTCAGCTGGCTGGAGACTATGGGCAAAGCAACATGGTGCTGGAACAGGCCGAAGAGGTTGTCGAGCGGCTCTACACCAGAACCATCCGTTCCGAAGCCGCTGCATTTCTGACCAACGACAATGCCTTGCCGTATGAAGGCGAGGCCTACGAACATGTCATGATCAATGTGGTCAAGGCATTGAATTACGCGGTCCAGGGCAATTTGACGGAAGCGCTTGTAGAGGCGCGGCGCATCGACCATCGTCTGAACGTGCTTGGCGACCGGGTGAAAGAGCCGCGCAGCTATCGAAACGACGGATTTGCCCGCTATGTGAGCGGTATCTTGTACGAAGCGACCGGCGACCTCAATAATGCGTTCATCGCCTATCGCAACGCATTCGAATCCTATGAGGCGATGCATGGGTGGTTGAGAATCCCGTCCCCTCCATCCTTGCGGGCCGATGTGCTGTGCATGGCTGAGGCACTTGGTCTGACGGCTGAATTCGAGAACTATCGGAATAAATTCCCCGATATCGAGTGGGAGCCGGCTTCGGCTCGCCAAGATCTCGCCCAAGTCGTCGTGATCAGCTATAATGGCCGCGCTCCACGGAAAGAGGATCGCTACCTCGACATCCCGATCAGTCTGGATGCATTGCAGCTGGTGTTGCTCAATCGGGGATTCTCCCAATCCTCGCGTCAGCGGGATAGAGCCGTGGTGGACAGTGTGCTGTATGGGCTCAGCGGGCGCGTAGTGCGTGTCGCGCTTCCACGTCTCGTGCCACAAAAGACGCGGGTGCCGTTTGAGACCGTGATACTGAAGGACGCGCAAGAGCGTGCGCTCACTGTTCGATCGGAGCCGGCGCAGAACGTGACGGCGTTGGCTG
>JABMDE010000060.1:14468-23342 GCA_015904055.1 Nitrospira sp.
CGCCGATAGCGCAGGAGTGCGGCAAAAGCCCGGTCCATTTCCCGTTCGGCGGTCAAAGGATCGTCGAGCGTCACCGCGGCGACCGTCATTCGTTCGAATACTTCCCGTTGAGTCGAAAAATCCCTGACCATGTGATGCAGATAGGGGGTGCGTGTCCGCTCCGAAAGGCCCGGCGAGCCGGTCAATAAGACGACCGGCGATCGCTCGGCATAGGCGCAGGCAATGGCATTGACGGTGTTCAATCCTCCGACACAATAGGTGACACAGACAGCGCCGATCCCGTTGATGCGCGCATAGGCGTCTGCGGCAAATCCGGCACAGTCTTCGCGGGTCGTCGCGATGTGTTTGATCGGCGAGGCTTCAATCAGTTGAAAAAGCGAGAGAACATAGTCACCGGGAATACCGAAAATGTGGCGAACGCCCAGGCGATGCAGGCGGTCCAACACCGCGGAACCGATGGTAGCTTTGTTGCCCATTCTTCTTTATCCTCACATCGCCGGTTTGCACACTGCGTCATCAGGAAAACATACTGGCCGAAGTTCGTCAAGCAATGAGCGTGTGATCATCGGATGGACGATTGCCGTCATGTGACCGCTCATGCACAGAGTCAGCTACATCATGTTACAGGAGACAAGAAGATGACATCGATCGCCCAGGTCCGTCTTACGGCACTACGCATCCCGGAGGGACGGCCTCTCTGGCTCTTTGCCAGTCATGTTGGACCGGTTGTTGGTCAAGCAGTAGCTGGAGATTTGGTCGATGTCCTGACCCCCGACGGACAATTTTACGGACGTGGTCTTTATAACCCTGCCTCAAAAATCCGCGTCCGTCTCCTGACATTCGAGGATGAACCCATCGATGAGGCGTTCTGGCGAGGGCGAATTCAGCAGGCGATTCGATTACGGCAGCGAGTGGTCTCTCAGTCCAATGCCTATCGGCTGATTTATGCCGAAGGCGATCGACTGCCAGGATTGATCGTGGATCGCTACGATCAGCTACTGGTCATGCAGTGTCTCTCGTTTGGCATGGATAGTCGGAAGGAACTCTTGGCCAACATCCTGATGAAGGAATTGAACCTCACGAGTGTGTATCTGAGGAACGAGGCCAAGAGTCGACAACTTGAAGGATTGCCGCTCGAACGGAAGTTTCTCTGCGGGAGCGCCCCAACGCAAGTGGAGATTCACGAAGGGGCTGCGAAGTTTCTCGTCGATGTCGAGAAAGGGCAGAAGACTGGCTGGTTTTGCGACCAACGGGAAAATCGCCTGGCAGCCGCCAAACTCGCGGCAGGAGCAGACGTATTGGAAGTATTCTGCCATACCGGCGCCTTCGGCATTCATGCCGCGTTGGCTGGAGCCGTATCAGTGGAGGGTCTCGATGTCAGTCAAGACACATTGGCCATGGCCCGAACACAGGCCACGATGAACAAGGTGGAGGATCGCTGCACCTATCGCCAGGCCGATGCGTTTGAGGAGATGCGCAAGCTGGTTAAGGCGGGGAAAAAGTATGACCTGGTGATTCTCGATCCTCCGGCCTTTGCCCGTAGCCAACAGGCACTGGCTGGTGCGTTGACCGGGTATAAAGACGTGAATCTTCTGGGTTTAAAGCTGCTCAAGCCAGAAGGATTTCTTGTCACCAGCTCCTGTTCCCATCCTGTTTCCGAGGCAGATCTCTGGAAGAGCATCCGCCTCGCAGCACGCGATGCCAAGCGAGAGATCCGCTTGATCGAACAACGGGGTCAGAGTGCCGACCATCCGATCCTCGCCAGCATGCCAGAAACGCGGTATCTGAAGTGTTTCATCGTGCAGGTGTTGTAGGGGGAAGATATCTTGGCATTCCTGTCGCTCTGGGCCTCAATGCCCCAAAGGATAATCATGAAGCACAGTTGTCGGATACGAGGGCTTAGGGTGTGACAGACAAGGTTTTCAGCAGCGAGGTAGGGGGTATCTGAATTTCACACAGTACAGTTTCTTTCGGCGGTGAATGTGAAGGGGAATTAGGAAACAGTCACGATGTACTGTTTATGTGGGGGCGGGAAGCGTTTCATAACCTACCCTTAGTGAAGCAGGGCAGGCCGGCTAATCGCTTAGATACTGCCATATGTCCATGCGTTCATGGAGCACACGGACGATAATAATCTGACGATCTTGAATGCGGTAATAGGCCATGTGACGGCTGAGGTGTAGACATCGGTAGCCTGTGCGTATTTCGTCGCAGGGCTTGCCGAGTTTTGGATTTTTAGCGAGCTGGTGAAATCCCAAATCCAGTTGTTCAAGATACGTGTTGGCTTGGGCTGCACCCCACGTTTCAAAAGTAAATTGCCAAATGTCGGCAAGGTCGGTTTCTGCACGAGGGTGTAGAACAATGTCAAACATTCTGACCCGCGCGGCGGTTAGCGGTGCGGATGATATTTTTCATATTGAGCTTTTTAGGCTTGCCGCTATTCTCCCCTTCAATGAGAGCAAGACGGAGCGCCGCAAGTTTCTGCTCGCGTTCTTCAAGCAACCGCAATGCCTGCCGAACCACTTCGCTGGCTGAACCATAACGACCATCGTGTAATTGATTGGCTATGAAGTCAGTAAAATGGTCGCCAAGGATGAGGCTGGTGTTTTTAGACATAATGATACCCCCACAAGTGAGTACCATAAAGTACCATGAAATAATATCTATGCCAAACGGAAAGATTAAGGTGGCGACACGGCTCGTTCCACTACGTACCACCTGTGAAACGGTGGAGGGATATCAACAGACAACGAGGAGTAGGTAGATGGTTGTGAAAAAGGGTAGGGAGTCATTAATTAAGATCGCTGCGCGAGCTATTGGTGCACCACTGCGGTTCAATCTTCCACGCCCATGCCGATCACGATGAGGACCGCATAGTCTTGCTTCGTGCAGCCCTCGACCGGAGGCATCGCTCCCCCTGGTGCAACGGGAAATGCCGTCTGCTTTGCGTTGGCCGGTGAGCACGGACCACCCGCCGTCGCCGGTGTGTAACGCGCGGAACGGCAGGCCAGGTGGGTCACATCGTAGAGCGTTGCGCCTTGATCGAGCTCCCAGCGTCTATCGCCATGACTATCGGCGGGATGAATCGTCAGCACGGCGGTCACCTTGCGGGCGCCCGTGACCACATATTTTCCAGGAAGGAGTGGAACGGTTGGTTGCTCCATGATCAAGCCGTGTTCCTCCAGCCACCAGTCGGCTTCATCAAACTTCCAACGCGCCGGGGCGACGCCATCAGCATCCTTCAATGATGGATAGCGGTTCAGCTTCACGCCTCGAGGACCTGGGTCCAGCGGCCACAGACCCCATGATTGCGCGCCGTTCCCGGAGGTTGAACCGGGATCGCCCAATGCCGCGATGTATTGTGTGGAGATACGCTTGAACTTTGTCTGCCCTCCGCTTGCGGCGTACATCGGTTGAGCCACGAAGGCAATGGCCACCAGCAGCACCGTTGCCAGGCAGGCGCGGTGAATGGAGCACAGCATGCTCCTCGTGCGTTCCGATGTAGCATTAGTACACATTCCGATGGTTCTCAGGAGTGACATCATCGCGCGATGCTCCTTTCAGGCCGGATCAGTAACCACCAGACCACCGCCATCTTGTACCAGGCCAGCCATAGGGATATCCAGAAAGGCATTAGTCTCGCATTGTGAGACTGGTATTTCTGAGAGGGCTTCCTACAGAGAAGTGACGTGTATCCAAGTGTGGACGTTGGGTTAGCAACGCTCATCCTGGCTTTGTAGCCAACTGAGGATCTCCTGGGTGATTCGCTGGGGATCGTCCTGATGTACAAAATGTCCTGAGTTCTCCAGCCGTACGACCGTCAGATGGGTCACGAGTTTCTCCAGGCCGTCGAGGTTCTCGCGCGCCAGAGCCTGGTCCTTCAGGCCTCAGATGACGAGTGTCGGGATATCGATAACTGGATAGCCCAGCTTCCGCTGGCGGGCAGCGCCGCCTCCTCGTAGGGCGGCGCGGTAGTAATTCAGCATGGCGGTGAGTGCGCCTGGTGCACAAGCCTGTTGCCGATACAGGTGCACGATATCGTCCGGAAGATGTTCGGGCTGAACCCGCATGTGTTCGAAGATCGCACCGATGACGCGTGCGCGACCGGCCGCCAGCACGATTTCTGGAAGCCAGGGGATTTGAAACAGTGCCGCGTACCAGGATCGGTGGAACTGCCGCCAGTGATGCAACTCATGCTTGAAGCGGGCAGGATGCGGGGCGTTCAATAGGACCAGCGATTCCAGATAAGCCGGATGGCGCATCGCGTATAGCCAGGCGATGATTCCACCCCAGTCGTGCCCGACCAGGACGACACGGGATGCCTTCGCGGCCTCGATCAGTGCGGTCACATCTTCCAGCAATGCTTCGATGCGATAGGCAGCAAGATCTGCCGGTCTGGTTGTGCCGGCGTAGCCCCGCAAGTCCGGAGCCCAGACACGATACCCCGCTTGTGCCAGGGGCGAGATCTGATGACGCCAGGAAATGGCCGATTCCGGGAATCCGTGCAAACACAGCAGCAGTTGATCGCCGGATCCAGCGACGGCTACTCGAAACGACAGATGGTTGGCAGAGACTTGCTGAAAAGCAGTGATATGTTCGCCGACGGATGTTGTCAGCATCTGCTAATCGCTGGGAGGCTCGAAGTGTCCAGATGGGCGTTGGAGCCAGGGGACTGAAGCTTGGCGGGCTTGTTTTGCCAAACTCCGCAGACTCATCTCAGCTGCGCGTAATAGTTTTGGATCACCGGCTTGCATAAGTGCTGTGAGGAGAACGTAGAGAGATCGGTCCATCCGCGAGCCGGCTAAAATTCGATCTGTGACTGGATCAATGAGAGAGGGAGGCGGCTCTTCTGGATCCTCTGCATCGTGAAACAGATAATCAAACGAGCGGGGATCGTCGATAGATGGGGCGCCGATAGCGCAGGAGTGCGGCAAAAGCCCGGTCCATTTCCCGTTCGGCGGTCAAAGGATCGTCGAGCGTCACCGCGGCGACCGTCATGCGCTCGAACACCTCCCGTTGAGTCGAAAAATCCCTGACCATGTGATGCAGATAGGGGGTGCGTGTGCGCTCCGAAAGGCCCGGCGAGCCGGTCAATAAGACGACCGGCGATCGTTCGGCATAGGCGCAGGCAATGGCATTGACGGTGTTTAATCCTCCGACGCAATAGGTAACGCAGACGGCGCCGATCCCGTTGATGCGCGCATAGGCGTCTGCGGCAAATCCGGCGCAGTCTTCGCGGGTCGTCGCGATGTGTTTGATCGGCGAGGCTTCAATCAGTTGAAAAAGCGAGAGGACATAGTCGCCGGGAATGCCGAAAATATGGCGAACGCCCAGGCGATGCAGGCGGTCCAACACTGCGGAACCGATGGTAGCTTTGTTGCCCATTCTTCTTTATCCTCACATCGCCGGTTTGCACACTGCGTCATCAGGAAAACATACTGGCCGAGGTTCGTCAAGCAATGAGCGTGTGATCATCGGGTTGATGATCGCCGTCATGTGACCGCTCATGCACAGAGTCAGATACACCATGTTACAGGAGACAAGAAGATGACATCGATCGCCCAGGTCCGCCTTACGGCACTACGCATCCCGGAGGGACGGCCTCTCTGGCTCTTTGCCAGTCATGTTGGACCGGTTATTGGTCAAGCAGCAGCTGGAGATTTGGTCGATGTCCTGACTCCCGACGGACAATTTTATGGCCGTGGTCTCTATAACCCTGCGTCTAAAATTCGCGTCCGTCTCCTAACCTTCGAGGATGAACCAATTGACGAGGCGTTCTGGCGAGGGCGAATTCAGCAGGCGATCCGATTGCGGCAGCGAGTGGTCTCTCAGTCCAATGCCTATCGGCTGATTTATGCCGAAGGCGACCGACTGCCAGGATTGATCGTGGATCGCTACGATCAACTGCTGGTCATGCAGTGTCTCTCGTTTGGCATGGATAGTCGGAAGGAACTCTTGGCCAAGATCCTGATGAAGGAATTGAACCTCACGAGTGTGTACCTGCGGAACGAGGCCAAGAGCCGGCAACTTGAAGGATTGCCGCTCGAACGAAAGTTTCTCTGTGGGAGCGCCCCAACGCAAGTGGAGATTCACGAAGGAGCCGCGAAGTTTCTCGTCGATGTCGAGCGGGGGCAGAAGACCGGCTGGTTTTGCGATCAACGGGAAAATCGCCTGGCAGCCGCCAAACTCGCGGCAGGAGCAGAAGTATTGGAAGTATTCTGCCATACCGGCGCCTTTGGCATTCACGCCGCGCTTGCTGGAGCCGTATCAGTGGAGGGCCTCGATGTTAGTCAAGACACACTGGCCATGGCCCGAACACAGGCCACGATGAATAAGGTTGAGGATCGCTGTACCTATCGCCAAGCCGATGCGTTCGAAGAGATGCGCAAGCTGGTGAAGGCGGGCCGGAAGTATGACCTGGTGATCCTCGATCCTCCAGCCTTCGCTCGGAGCCAACAGGCCTTAGCTGGTGCATTGACCGGGTATAAGGATGTGAATCTTCTGGGGTTAAAGCTGCTCAAGCCCGAAGGATTTCTCGTGACCAGCTCCTGCTCCCATCCTGTCTCCGAGGCAGATCTCTGGAAGAGCATTCGCCTCGCAGCCCGCGACGCGAAGCGAGAGATCCGCTTGATCGAACAACGTGGTCAAAGCGCCGACCATCCCATCCTGGCCAGCATGCCGGAGACGCGGTATCTGAAGTGTTTTATTGTGCAGGTGTTGTAGCACTTAAGCGGGTAGCCAGAGCAGTTCAGTCCTGGGATTTAAACATCGGCATCAATTGGTGCGGTCAAGTAAACGGTCGCCGTGGTTCAGTCTTCCACGCCCATGCCGATCACGATGAGGACTGCATAGTCCTGCTTCGTGCAGCCTTCGACTGGGGGCATCGCCCCTCCTGGCGCAACTGGAAATGCCGTTTGCTTTGCGTTGGCCGGTGAGCATGAAACACCCGCCGTCGCTGGTGTATAGCGCGCGGAACGGCAGGCCAGGTGAGTCACATCGTAGAGCGTTGCGCCTTGATCGAGCTCCCAGCGTCTGTCGCCATGGCTGTCGGCGGGATGAATCGTCAGCACAGCCGTCACCTTGCGGGCACCCGTGACCACATATTTGCCGGGCGGGAGTGGAACGGTCGGTTGCTCCATGATCAAGCCGTGTTCCTCTAGCCACCAGTCACTCTCGTCGAACTTCCAGCGTGCCGGGGCGACGCCATTGGCATCCTTAAGCGATTGATAGCGGTTCAGTTTCACGCCGCGAGGACCTGGGTCTAGCGGCCACAGACCCCACGATTGCGCGCCGTTCCCGAAGGTTGAACCGGGATCGCTCAATGCCGCGATGTATTGGGTCGAGATACGCTTGAACTTCGTCTGGCCCCCGCCTGAGGCGTGTACCGGTTGAGCCTGAACGGCGATAGTCATTAGCAATGCTGTCGCAAGACAGGCGTGGCGAATGAGGCGCGGCATGCTTCTCGTGCATTCCGACGTGGCATGAGTGCGCATTCCGATGGTTCTTAGGAGTGACATCATCGCGCGATGTTCCTTTCAGGCCGGATCAGTAACCACCAGATCACCGCCATCTTGTACCAGGCTGGCCATAGGGATATCTAGAAAGACATCAACCTCGCGTTGCGGGACTGGTATTTCTGAGAGGGCTTCTTGGGGAGAAGAGGCGTGTATCAGAGTGCGGATGTTGGGGCATCAACGCTGATCCCGGCTCTGTAACCAGCTCAGGATTTCATGGGTGACCCGCTGGGGATCGTCCTGGTGTACAAAATGTCCTGAGTTCTCCAGCCGTATGACCGTGAGATTGGTCACGAATTTCTCCAGACCATCGAGGTTCTCGCGCGCCAGAGCCTGGTCTTGCAGGCCCCAGATGACAAGTGTCGGGATATCGATGACTGGATAGCCCAGCTTTCGCTGGCGGGCGGCGCCGCCTCCACGCAGGGCGGCGCGGTAGTAATTCAGCATGGCGGTGAGCGCGCCCGGTGCACACGCCTGCTGCCGGTATAGGCGTATGATATCGTCCGGAAGATGTTCAGGCTGAACTCGCATGCGCTCGAAGATCGCACCGATGACGCGCGCGCGTCCGGCCGCCAGCACAGTTTCTGGAAACCAGGGGATTTGAAACAGTGCCGCGTACCAGGATCGGTGGAACTGTTGCCAGTGACGCAACTCATGCTCGAAGCGGGCTGGATGTGGGGCGTTCAATAGGACCAGCGATTCTACATAAGCTGGATGCCGCATCGCGTAAAACCAGGCGATGATTCCACCCCAGTCGTGCCCGACCAGGACGACACGGGATACTTTCGCAGCCTCGATCAGTGCGGTCACATCTTCCAGCAATGTTTCGATACGATAGGCATCAAGGCCTGCCGGTCTGGTCGTGCCGGCGTAGCCCCGTAGGTCCGGAGCCCAGACACGATACCCCGCTTGTGCCATGGGTGTGATCTGATGACGCCAGGAAATGGCCGATTCCGGGAATCCGTGCAAACACAGCAGCAGTTGATCTCCGGATCCGGCGACGGCTACTCGAAACGACAGATGGTTGGCAGTGACCTGCTGAAATCCATTGATAGGCTCGCTGACGGATGTTGTCAGCATCTGCTAATCGCTTGGAGGCTCGAAGTGTCCAGATGGGCGTTGGAGCCAGGGGACTGAGGCTTGGCGGGCTTGTTTTGCCAAACTCCGCAGACTCATCTCAGCTGCGCGTAATAGTTTTGGATCACCGGCTTGCATGAGTGCTGTGAGGAGAACGTAGAGCGATCGGTCCATCCGCGAGCCAGCTAAAATTCGATCTGTGACTGGATCAATGAGAGAGGGAGGCGGCTCTTCTGGATCCTCTGCATCGTGAAACAGATAATCAAACGAGCGGGGATCGTCG
>JABMDE010000061.1:0-15388 GCA_015904055.1 Nitrospira sp.
TCCATGATCGGCGCCATGTCTGCACACTGACCGTAGAGATGCACCGGAATGATGGCTTTGGATTTTGGTGTAATCGCCTGGCTGATTTTTGATGGATCGATGTTGAAGGTCTTGGGGTCGATGTCCACGAGCACCGGCTTGGCCCCTAACCGGGCGACCACGCCTGCCGTGGCGAAAAATGAATAGGGCGACGTAATCACTTCATCGCCGGGGCCGACACCGAGTGCCATGAGCGCGATCAGAAGTGCGTCAGTCCCCGACGTCACGCCGATCCCGTACTTGGTCTGGCAATACGCAGCCACCCGCTCTTCTAACTTGCCGACTTCCGACCCCAGAATAAACGCCTGGCTCTTGAATACCTGCTCGACGGCATCCAAGATCTCTTTTTGTAATGGTTCGTGGTGAGCTTTCAGATCGAGTAAAGGCACTCCCATGTGTTCTCCTTCTACCTTCTATAGACGGTTGACCATCTTACGACCATGGATATTGTTGAGTCCTCACACCGGCGCGACATCATTCACGTCGATTTCCACCGCCGCGGCTTGTTGAATCAACCGGATGCCGAGGACCAGGCGATGACGCTTTTCTTTTCGCAGCAAAATACCGTGGACGCCCTGCAGCGGTCCACGCACCACCTCGACCGTCATGCCTTCGTGCAAATACGGATGGGGATCGTACGGGAGGACACTGGTCATCAGTCGTTTTAAGGCTTCAATTTCATCGTCGGGAATGGGTTCCGGACGACTTCCGCTGCCCACAATTTCCACCACTCCCGACACTTTCTGAACCGGCAACTTCTCTTGCTGTCCAAGTCGCACGAAGCAATAGCCGGAAAAGAGCGGCGTCTCGATTTCTTTCTTGCGATCTTTCCACTGACTCAACCGTCTCACGGTCGGAAGCAGCGGCTCGATCCCTTGCGTCGCCAGTTGATCGCGAACCAGTTTCTCGTGACGAGACTTTGTGCGAAGTGCGTACCAACGGGGAAATTTGTCTGTCTTGTCTGTTCGGTCTATCTGGTCCATCTGGTCTGTTTGGTCTATCTGGTTCATATGGTCTGTTTGGTCTATTCGGTCTGTCTGGTCTATTTTGTCTTTCTGGTCAACTGACCGGACAGACGAGACACACCAGACAGACATCTTCGACCAGATAGACCAGCGTTTGAAGACAGCTTCGCCCTCTCACTCACAGTGAACAAAAAATACTACCTCCTCCAGACTCCTCAGACAAGGTCCGAGCGCCAAGATCTTTGCGTCTGGAATATGATGCTGACCCAGGCTCTCTTTCTGCCGCACCGCCCCGTCGAGATCCGCCAGCAATACGGCATCGAACTCCCACTCAGTCAAGGTTTGCGGCAGCCAGACAGGATAGGACAAAAACGAGGCCTGTTGTTCATCGTCCACAAACCCCACCAACACCATGTTCATTTCACGAAGCGATAAATACGCCATCTCCGCCAGTTCGCCGGTTCCGTAGATCACCACTCGTCTCATACCGCTTTCTGCCGCGTACGACAACGTCTGCCTGAGCCTGGCGCGCATCTCGCGATAATGTGCCAAGGAATATTGCATATAGAGATAGGTCAGCCGAGATTTCTCGGCAAACCCTTGCGGGGTCAATACATATCGAACGCGATGGGAAGGAATCGTGGTGATTTTAATGTAGCCTTTGCGGGCTAAGCGTTTGACGTACAAATTCGTCAGGCCAAGAGCCACTCCCAACTTCATAGCGAGGGACCGCTGCGTGACGGCACCGTCCCGTTCCAGCTCAGTTAGAAGAAGAAGATCCCGTTGGCCTTGAAGATTCATACAGTTAGATGAGAAAGACGCAAGAACGTTCAGGATATGAACACAAGTGGATGGGGGAGTCAAGAAAAAATACCACTACAAATAGATCGACTGTCCGTCAAAACCAATACCCCGGATAGTCCGCAGGCACACGTGCCTCCCACAATTATATATGGAGTACCCTCAAGGCTGCCGGAATCCTTGCAGCATGACTGACTGTCGCCATCACGTGATCCACGGTCACACGATCGAGGCAATCCCAAAATGGACAGACCTCGCCGATACATTTTTCACACGTGGGGACATCCGGCCGCAACAGCACTCCGGTTCCCAACGGCTTCCATCTCACCGGCAAATTATTTCTCCGTGGATCGAATAGACTGACCGTCGCAGTCCCGAGAGCCGCGGCAAGATGCGCCGGTCCCGTTGCCCCGGACACGACGACCTGGGCGTCTGCGATCGCGGCCATCAATTCACGGACTGAAAGACGCCCCATCAGATTATGAATTCCGGACGGAAGCGATCGCTGCGACAGCGTGTCGCGCTCGAACTCTGTTCGCTCAGCCTCACTGCCAGTGAGAATCACCCCATACCCTGCCTGCGCAAGTTTGACAGCAAGATCGCGAAAATGCTCCGTTCTCCATCGCCTGGCGGATCGGCCGCCGGGATGAACCACGACACGACGATTCGGCAGGTTCGCCCAGTACTGCGCGGCGGCGCTTCGCTCTTCACCGCTGAGAACCAGTGCCGGACGGCTCACTGGACCAGGATTCAGACCAAGCCCTTTCAGCATCTCCACGTTGTACTCAGACTCATGTTTCATAAACTCACTACGATGTTCGTATATCCGCCGATTGGCCAGTGGGCTGTACCAGCGAAACCCTGTTGCCACACGCAGCGGGACACGTGCGAGAAATGCCGCCCACATGAGCTGTCGAAACGGCTTGAGAAAGATCGCCGCATCCACCCCATCGGAAAATGCGGCTCGCAGGATGCTCGGCGCATCCGTCCAACCTATGGTCCGGACATAGTCCACATCGGGATGCTGTTCGAGGATAGGGGCGACAATCGAGCTCGTCAGAAATCCAATCCTCACACCAGGAACCAGATTCCTGAGTTGCGACGCCACCGGAAGGGAAAGAATCACATCCCCAATACCGTCCGGCCTGACGATCAGGATATTCATACAGGTCTCACAGACGCGGCCACCAGACGCTGCGCGGCGTCGACCACCTGATCCGGTGTCACAAGATGCAGACACTCCATTTCAGGAGTATGTCGGCACACTCGGCTGAAGCACGGACGACAGGAGACCGATCCGGTCAACACACGATGACCCGCCCCATATGGGCCGGTCCGAATCGCGCTGGTCGGCCCGAAGATAGCCGCTACGGGAACACCCAGCGCCGCCGCGATATGCATCGGTCCGGAATCATTCGTGATCATCACCGAAGCCTTCGACAGAAGCGCCGGCAGACTGCCGAGCGGAACGGCACCAGTCAGATCGACAAACGGACTGTTCGTCAACGTTCTGAGCTGCTCGACATCCTGCCGGTCCCCGGCGCTTCCGATCACGACAACCGGACCAAGACCTTCCTGATGCAATCGATCGAGGACTGCGGCAAAGGAACCGGGCAACCAGCGTTTCGTCGGCCAGCGTGCCGACACATTCATCGCAATCCACGGTTGGTCCAGCGACACGTCTTTGCTTTGGAATAGGTCTCGAACCATCGCCATATCGGCATCGAGGATTTTGAACCGAAATTGCGGCGATCCCTGCACGCGAACCCCTAGTGCCGCCGCCACAAGGAGATACCGATCGACGGCATGCATCTCTGCCGTCGGCACCTCCACCCGTCTTGTGTAGAACCAGGGACTCCCTTCTCTCCCATTGGCAAAGCCAATGCGTAAGGGCGCGCCGGACAATCTGGCAAGGACTCCACTGCGGAACAGGCCCTGCAAATCGACGGCAAGATCGAACCGCTCGGCCCGCAATGCCCAGGCCTGCTCGAACCAACTACCTGCCGTCCCCTCCACCGGCCACACACGGTCCACCCCCTCGGCTCGCTCAACCAGCTCAGCCCACTGGCGCTTGACCACCCATGTGAGATGCGCGTCCGGCCACTGTGCCTTGATGGCCGACACGACCGGAAACGCGTGCACAATATCACCGAGAGAGCTTGGTTTGATCAGAAGAATGCGGCTGTGTTTCAGCGCTGAGGAGCGGGACTCAATCGGGAGCACGTCTGCAACTTGCACCGGCCAACCTTCCCAACGAAACAACCTGTGTCACAGCAAGGCGGAGGATAACGACATCCTCACGATGCGTGCAGAATCCACATTGGGTTATCGCTTTCCCACAACAGCGGTACCTGCCGACGACGCATACAGGCGATCAAGCAGCGCTTTCCCATTGTCCTCGTCTGCCGTTTCTCGCCGTTCAGCCAGCGATCGACAGAGACGTTGCCACGCCCGCAGATAGGGCAACGGCGTCAAATGGCGGCGTAGGTTGCTGTGCCCACGCACAATCCTGGATACCCATTCGTAATTGCCGGGGATCACGGATTCGTCACGGCCTTCTACCGGAGGTTCGACCTCTTCCTTCGAATCGGCCCTCGTCACCACCACCGCCGTCGCACGCACAAGACCCTGCAAAGGTTCGCGCAACCGTCCGGCAGGCGCCATGGCATCAAGCCCGGTTGCATCCGTCGCGTCCAGCAACACCAGATCCACATCCCGACGAAGCCCACGATGCTGAAACCCGTCATCCAATATCATGCAATCCACCGGATACTGCGCCAATATCCATTGGCCCAGCGCCGCGCGATCCGCTCCCACCGCGACAACTGCCTCGGGACAGCGCCGCGCAAGGAGAAACGGCTCATCCCCCGCCTCTGACGGGCCAGCCAGGACTGTGACGCCATCCGATACGAGACGCTGCGAACCCCCGCTCGCGCGCTTATACCCGCGGCTTAAGACAGCCACCCGCCGTCCCTGAGACTGCAACCATTGTGTCAGGAGAATAACGACCGGTGTCTTGCCGGTTCCCCCTACTGTGAGATTGCCCACGCTCACCACACGGCAGGCCACTCGCGAAGAACGACACCAGCCGAAGCGATAACAGGCATTCCGCAGACGAACGATGAGACCGTACAGGAACGCGACCCCGTACAGACTTTTCCGAACCGGCCGTCCTGGATGCAACAATGCCATGCGGTTAGCTCGCATTATTCATGAGCACTTCTACATCAATCGCCACTCGTGAGCATGAAGCGATATTGCTCGAAGGAAAGAACCTATGGCGTATGGCACGGGGCTGAAAAACACATCCGGGCGAACCAATGCCTTGATCCGATCACGTGCCATCCGCAATGAACTATACGCGCTTGTCCTTAACCGGCGCTGGGGGCCAGACAGGACTCGATTAACTCCAGGCTTCGCTTCAAGGCGCCTTGATTATCCACAACCACACGTTTGGCCGCCTGTCCCGCTGTATCGCGGGCATGCTGATCGGCCAACCATTCACTCACACATCGGACCACATCCTTGACACCAGTCACGCGACGGCCTCCTCCCGCCTCATCTAACAAGGCCGCCACTTCGGCACAATGGTCGGTATAGGGCCCGAATAGCACCGGTGTTCCCCAGACTGCCGGTTCCAGTAAATTATGTCCGCCTACCGGAATCAGTGTCCCACCCACAAAGGCCACGACCGCCTCTCGATAGGCGCGGGCCAATTCCCCTCTGGTATCCAAGATAATGACTCGCGGGCCAGCCGCCGTGTCGCCGATCCGGCTTTTGCGTTGTGCAGTGAACCCGGCTTCGCGGATCATCGCCTCGACCCGATCTACTCGCTCGATATGCCGAGGGACCAGCATCAGCACAGCCGATGGATGCGCCTTCACAATCTGTCCATAGGCTGAGACCAGCAGCTCCTCTTCGCCTGAATGCGTACTCCCGGCTAAAATCAACCGCTCCTGATCGGCTAATCCAAAGGTTCGGCGCAGAGACGACTCACCGCTCATGTCTGGCAGGGGTTGATCGAACTTGATATTGCCGGTCGTATGCGCACGGGCAGGATTGGCGCCCAGCGCCACGATACGCTGCCGGTCACGGTCGGATTGCATCAAACACAGACTGATCGACTGGAGGACCGACTGATACAACGCGCGGATGCCTCCGACATCTTGACGGCGAAACGAGCGCGACGATAATCGCCCATTGACCAGCACGACCGGGACCTGCCGGGCCCGCAGCGTCCAGAGTAAATTGGGCCACAACTCGGTTTCAACGAACAGATAGAGCGCAGGCCGTAGCCGGTCGATCATACCCGCAACCACCCACGGCAAATCCAGCGGAGCATACCGATGTTCGGCCACACCGGCCAACCGTTGCTCAACCGCTTCGCGGCCTGTTTCAGTGACGGTCGTCACGATGTACCGGTACTCAGGATGGCGGCCGTGCAAGGCCTTCACCAGCGGCGCAGCAGCCACCGCTTCTCCGAGTGACACGGCATGAACCCAGATGACGGGTCGCTCTGGTCTATCTGGCCGGTCAGGTCTGTCTTGTCCGTCCGGTCGACGCGATAGACCGAACAGACCAGACAGACCATCTTCCAGCCCCAGCCTCTGCGCTAACCCCGGACGACAACGGGGTTTGGCCAACAGCACACACACGATCACAGGAGCAGCAAGGATCAATCCGATGTTATAGAGTACTTTCCACATGATGACGAAGTTACACGTACACGGTACCAGGTGAAACGTCCCACTTCATTCCTGAACCCCTCACGTTTCACGCGTCACGTCTTGCTCCGCCTGATCGGTCAGCCGATTGAGGACCGTCTCAAGTTCAAGGCGGGACACTTCAAGCGCCGCGTCGTCTGTGTCACGCGGAACCCAGAGAGGGGCTCCATAGAGGAATAGGCCACGGGAAAACGGATACGGGACCATGTAGCGATCCCAGCTCGCGAAGAGTTTTTTTTTGAGCAGGCAAAGGCCAAGGGGACAATCGGGAGGCCTGTCGCCTTCGCCAGCTGAATGACACCAAGCTTGGCGACATGACGCGGGCCTTTGGGACCATCCGGTGTCACCACGACATCCTGTCCTGACCGGCCCAATTTGATCAGCGCGCGAAGCGCACCGGCGCCACCGCGCGTACTCGATCCACGGACAGCCTGATGCCCAAACCGCGCGATAATGCGTGCAATGATTTCTCCGTCACCATGCTGACTGATCAAGACATGGGAGCCCGCACCTCGATATCCGATCGGGATCATCAGCTGTTGGGCATGCCAAAAGGCAAGAATGATGTGGCGCCCTTCCCGATATAACGCATCGACCGCCTCCTGCCCGCGAGTCTCACAACGCATCGATTGCGCAACCCCGCGAATGACCGACGCGGCGACCGGCGGCAACAAGGAACACTTCACCCATTGCTCAATGCGCTTCTTCAGAGTCTTCGCTTTCCGAGCCTCAGCACTCAGCACATGGCACCGATGGATTGTTTACACACTGGTCACATCCTGAAATTGCATGGCATGGAGGCGTTGATACATCCCGCCCTTCCGAAGTAATTCTTCATGTGAGCCCGTCTCCACAATCGTTCCACGGTCTAACACCACGATACGATCCGCATTTTGAATAGTGGAGAGCCGATGTGCAATCACTACGGTTGTCCTGTTCTTCATGAGATTGGTCAACGCCAATTGCACAATACGTTCAGACTCCGTGTCCAGCGCCGACGTGGCCTCGTCCAGAATCAGCAGCGGCGGATCACGCAAAATACGACCGCGTCCCACGGCTCAGAACGGAACAGACGCCGCATGAAGAGAAAGCGGTACACCAGTGACGCCAATGCCAGGGGGCCGACCATTCCGATGACGTCAAAGCGCCCGATGGCCTGCACTAACTGCACGCCGGCTGCCTCCATGGCCGCCCCGCCGATGCCAACCAACGACACGGATGGGTCACAACCTTTCAACGCCCTGGCAAGATTGGCTCCGTGAAGATCGCCGGAGGCTTCGCCGGTTACAATGAGAATGCGCGGCATGGCATCAAGGGCAAACCAAGGTTTTCCGTGAAGCGTATCGCGTGAAGCGTATCGCGCATCTCGCAAACAAAGATAAGAGGCACTCTCTTTCCCTCCTGCGCTTCACGCTTCACGCGCGGCGAGGAACGGAATAGCCGCTCGATGGTTTCAACAGCAGAACCGCTCATCGCGGATCATGTCCCTCTACCCCGTTGCCCCTGATTCTGCATTGCGCTGCACAAACGAATCGATGGCAGCCAATACTTGATGGGCGACCGTCAACGCAGCCGCTCCGTCTTCGCCGGACACCACAGGCGACACGCCGGTCCGGATCGCGTTCAGGAAGGATTCGAGCTGGAGCTTCAACGGCTCCTCATCGTTTCCTTTACACTCTTCGATCGCAAACCCTGGCTTATCACCAGGATTCCCGACTCGACGCCCGATGATTCCTTGACGGGACTGAAAATCAATCGACACATAGCTGTCCTGCTGAAACACCCGCAGCCGGCGCATCTTGGTGAGAGACACCCGGCTGGCCGTCAAGTTGGCGACACATCCGCTTTGAAACTGGATGCGCGCATTGGCAATATCAATCGTCGATGACAGCACCGGCACTCCGGCGGCTCGCACCTCTTCAACCGGGCCGGGATTGAAGGACAAGACCAAGTCCAGATCGTGAATCATCAAATCCAGCACGACATCGACGTCGGTTCCACGTTCGCTGTAGGTCCCCATCCGGTGGGCTTCGATGAACGCCGGACGACGGATCTGTGGCCGCATCACCTGCATGATGGGATTAAATCGTTCGCTGTGACCGACCTGCAGCCGACATCCCTTGGCCTTGGCCAAATCGACAAGTTCGCGCGCCTCGGCAGGCCGCACGGCAATCGGCTTCTCAACCAGGACATGCTTGCCCGCTTCAAGACAGGCTTTCGCCACGGCATAATGTCCTGATGTGGGCACAGCCACACTGACGATATCGACGGCCTTCAGAAGATCCGGCAGATTCTCGAACACCTGTGCGCCATGCCGCCCGGCAATAACGCCGGCCCGGTCACGATCCTGATCCGTGACACCGACAAGCGTTGAATCAGACAGTGCGGCATACAGCCTCGCATGGTGCTGTCCCAAATGCCCAACGCCGACAACTCCAGCACGAAGTGATTTCATGAGATGTGATGAACGATGCCTGAATGGATCACTCGTCTCGGGTAATTCCGATGACTGCGATCCCTGCCCGTTCCGCTAGACTAACGAAACATGCGGGTCACAGGCTTTCAACGCCCTGGCAAGATTGGCTCCGTGAAGATCGCCGGAGGCTTCCCCCGTTACAATGAGAATGCGCGGCATGGCATCAAGGGCAAACCAAGGTTTTCTGTGAAGCGTATCTCGTGAAGTGTATCTCGCATCTTGCAAACAAAGATAAGAGGCACTCTCTTTCCCTCCTGCGCTTCACGCTTCACGAGATACGCTTCACGCGCGTCGAGGAATGAAATAGCCGATCGATGATTTCAACAGCAGAACCGCTCATCGCGGATCATGTCCCTCTACCCCGGTGCCCCTTGTTCCGCGTTACGCTGCACAAACGAATCGATGGCGGCCAATACTTGATGGGCGACCGTCAGCGCAGCCGCTCCATCTTCGCCGGATACCACAGGCGACGTGCCGGTCCGGATCGCGTGCAGGAAGGATTCGAGCTGGAGCTTCAGCGGCTCCTCATTGTTTCCTTTACACTCTTCAATCGCAAACCCGGGCTTGTCTCCCGGATTCCCGGCTCGGCGCCCGACGATTCCCTGACGGGACTGAAAATCGATCGACACATAGCTGTCCTGCTGAAACACCCGCAGCCGGCGCATCTTGGTGAGAGACACTCGGCTGGCGGTCAAGTTGGCGACACATCCGCTTTGAAACTGGATGCGCGCATTGGCGATGTCAATCGTCGATGACAGCACCGGCACTCCGGCAGCCCGCACCTCTTCGACCGGGCCTGGATTGAAAGACAAGACGAGGTCAAGATCATGAATCATCAAATCCAGCACAACATCGACGTCGGTTCCACGTTCGCTGTAGGTCCCCATCCGGTGGGCTTCGATGAATGCCGGACGACAAATCTGTGGCCGCATCACCTGCATGATGGGATTGAATCGTTCGCTATGCCCGACTTGCAGCCGGCACCCCTTGGCCTTGGCCAATTCGACCAGTTCGCACGCCTCAGCAGGCCGGACAGCGATCGGCTTCTCAACCAGGACATGCTTGCCCGCTTCAAGACAGGCTTTCGCCACCGCATAATGCCCCGATGTGGGCACAGCCACACTGACGATATCGACGGCCTTCAGAAGATCAGACAGACTCTCGAACACCTGTGCGCCATGCCGCCCGGCGATAACGCCGGCCCGGTCACGATCCTGATCCGTCACACCGACAAGCGTTGAACCGGGCAGTGCGGCATAGAGCCTTGCATGGTGCTGCCCCAAATGCCCAACACCGACGACTCCGGCTCGAAGTGATTTCATGAGATTGTGATGAACGCTGCGTGAATGGATCACTCGTCTCGTGTAATGCCGATGACTGCGATCCCTGCCCGTTCCGCCAGATTGACCAGCTGCTCTCGATCCAGCATCACCGTGCGGCCCGCTTCCACCGCCAGCACGGCCGCCTTCACCGACGCCATAACTTCGATCGTCCGGGGGCCAACCGCAGGCAAATCGAACCGAAGATCCTGCTGCGGCTTGCTTCGCTTGACCACCACCGCCCCATCTTTCGCCAACTCGCCGCCGCGCTTGATCGCCCCATCAGTCCCCTCGACCGCTTCCACCGCCACAACCACACGATCCTTGATCACCACACATTGGCCAATGTCGAGACGCCCGGTCTCCTTGGCCACCTCCCATCCATAGCGGATGTCGGTCCATTCCTTCTTGGTCGGTTGGCGAGAGGTCAGCGGACCTTCTTCGACCAGAATCCCTTCAAGCCCGAAGGTGGATTCACAAATCAAAATCCCCTCCCGCTCGAGTTCAGCCGCAATTTCGCGAAGAATGTTGTCATCTTTCCACAGGGCCACACGCGTCGCCAGTGCCAGCGCTCGAAAATCAGGCCGCACCGTGCTGTACACGTGCGTCTTCTTGATGCCTCCCAGCATCACCACTTGCCGAACACCGTCGCCCTTGAATGCTTTGATCAGCTTATTCAACTGTCCGATCTTGATCCAGTGGATCCAATCGACATGCTGTTCAAGCTCGGGGTCCGTTTCCCCTTCATGGGCCACCGCAGACACCTGCAAACCCATCTTCCGCGCGTTATCCGCAAAAATGATCGGAAACCGTCCGTTTCCGGCAATCAGCCCGATACGTCCCTCTTGGACTGAGACCGACACCGTCATAGTGGTGTAACTCTCACCCTTCCTGATCGAACTCGATATCCAAATCGACGTTCACGACACGCGAGACACCTCGTTTGGTCCCTTCCATAAACGTAAGGACCTTCGCGACATCCGCCTGCCCCTTAAACTCCTTCTTCGTCAGCCTGATGGCTTCGGCAACCCGATGCCCGGCCCGAAAGAGCAGATCGAACGCTTTTTTGAGCAGCGCAATACGTTCCACCGAAAATCCATGCCGCTGTAGTCCCACGGTATTGAGCCCATACAAATGCGCCCGATATCCCCCGGCTGCCCGCATGAACGGTGGAACATCCTGCCCAATTGCGCAGCACCCGCCGACCATCGCATAGTCACCGACACGGACAAATTGATGGATACCCGTGAGACCTCCGATAATGGCATGGTCCCCGATCGTAATGTGTCCGGCCAAACTGGCTGCATTGGCCATAATGAGATGGCTTCCAAGCCGACAATCATGCGCCACATGGACATACGCCATCAGAGTATTTTTTGATCCGAGCGACGTCACTCCTCCACCCTGCACCGTCGCGCGGTTGATCGTCACATACTCGCGAATGACATTATCATCCCCGATGACGACCTTCGTCGGCTCTCCCTTGTAGCCCAAATGCTGCGGTGGTCCGCCGATTGAAGCAAACGCATGCACCTCATTGCGTTCGCCAATCTCCGTCCATCCATCGATGGTGATGTGCGACAACAACCTGGTTCCCTTACCGATTGAAACATGCTCACCGATGACGCAAAACGGCCCGACCTCCACGCCGTCGGCAAGTTTCGCCTTGGGATGGACAATCGCTGCTGGATGGATTTTCACACGCTCCCCCCCTTCACCCTACAGACACACTAGAGAATTGACCACGCGATGATCAGTGGCAATCAACGCGTGCCGGCTTTTTCTTCGGCCACCATGGCCGTCACGACTGCTTCACACACCACTTCGTTGTCGACAAATGCTTTCCCCTGCATTTTCCAAAACGGCGGACGCTTCTTGAGCACATCGATTTCGAACCGTAGCTGATCGCCCGGTACCACCGGCCTCCGAAACTTTGCCTCGTCGATACCCGTCAGATACACGACGGGCTTCCCGGACGACTCCCCCGATTTGAACACCAGCACACCCCCGGCTTGCGCCATCGCTTCGATAATCAAGACGCCAGGCATGACGGGACGCCCTGGGAAATGCCCCTGAAAGAACGGCTCATTGATCGTAACGTTCTTGATCGCCACAATCCGCCGGCCGGGTTCCAACTCCTTAACCCGATCCACCAACAAGAAGGGATACCGGTGTGGAAGTAATCCCTGGATTTCCACCTGTTCAACCTTTGCCATCGGCGATGCCTCCTCTCCGCTGCTGTTAATCCACCACGTTCTTATTTGTTCTGCCGATCGAACTCTTTGACGACGAGGTCTGTCACATCAAGCCCCGGATGATGATACAGCACGATACGAAGAAGCGCTTCGTTTCCCTTGTCGAAAATCGCCACGTACCCCTCTTTTTGAGCAACGATCTGCGCAGCCTCTCCAATCCGCTTCGAGTATTCCCCTACCATGTCACGCTGCTTCTGCTGAACTTCGCGGTTAAAATCTTGCAGTCGCCGCTGATAGGCTTCGACCTTGCCGCGGAACTGCTCTTGCTTTTCCTGCTTGTCCGCCTCGCTCAGCTTGCTGAGCGACTCCTGAAGCGTACGCTCCAGATCTTTCAGCTCCTGCGCATCGGCATCGATGATTTTCTCCCTGGTCGCCGAATACTGTTTGAACTCATCCAACGCTGATTTGCCGGCCTTCGATCGTTCCATCACGGCCTGCTGATCCATCACCCCGATTTTCTGAGCATCCGTAGCCTGTGCCGGCTGTGCCCAGATCACCAGTACCGCCACACCCACTATTCTGACAATGTCCATGCCTCTCATACCGCCAGACCTCCGTCTGCCTTAAGGATACTGCCGATTGAACTCTTCAATAACCTGGCCGGAAATATCGAGACTCTCCTCGTGATAGATGGTCGGGCCGCCTTTACTCCGGTCGACAATAATCTGGAGCCCCACCCGCTTGGCCACCTTACTGACAACAACCTCAACTTTGTCTCGAAACCCTTCCAAGACATCTTTCTGTTTTTCTTGAACTTCCCGATTGAGCTCGGCGGCCTTCTGCTGATATTCCTGCACACGACGTCTGAACTGCTCTTCTCGCTCACGTTTGGCGGTGGGACTCAGGATGCCCGCCTGCTTGACCAAGTCTTCTTCCATCCGTCGTAACTCTTTTTCTTCGAACTCCATCAGCGCCTGCCGGTTTTTGGAGAACGACACCAGATTATCTTTCGCCTTCTTGCCGGCAATCGTATTATCGAGAATACGTTGGGCATCGATTACGCCGATCTTTCCCTCGACCTGGGCGCCGGTTCCGACACACCCGGTAACGGCTACCGTGGCAACCAGCGCCGCACTTGTCAGCCACCGACTTGTTCGCAGCATTCGATTCGGACTCATGTCACTCCGATCCATCGCACAACACGCACGCGTTAAAATATCGATCCGATCGTAAACTCGAACACCCCGCTGCGCTCGCCGGTCCTGGGTTCAAGATTGATCCCGTACGCAGCGCGCAAGGGACCGAACGGAGAAATCCAGCGCCCTTCAAGCCCGGCGGTTTTTCTGAGATCAAAAAACGACACCGATTCATCATCGCCAAACCCTTTTCCGTAGTCGAAAAAGAGCACGCCGTTCAACTTCGCTTCAGCCGAGATGGTGAACACAAAATCAACATTGAAAATGAGCTGCTGCGACGCGCCGAACGGGGTGCGGGTCGTGGGTACGACAGGGCCGGCCCGGCCGAAGGCAAAGCCCCGCATGGTATTGATCCCGCCGACATAGAACCGTTCGCTCAATGGAACCAAGCTCCCTCCGAATGTCTCTACCCCTCCGAACCGCCCGCGGATCGACACTCTGGTATCGAAGAGTAGCGGGGTCACCTTGATGACATCCACGGTATACTTGATAAAATCGTTGGTCCCACCCATATATGGCGTACCAATATCAAACCCGCCGCCAACCCGCCAGCCGGATCTGGGATCGAGATAATAATCACGTGTGTCTCTGAATGCATGGATCCGGAACCCGGTCGAGGACTGATGCCCGAGCTGGCTGCAGATCACCGCGTTTAATTCAGGATCACTGTTGCTACAAATCCCCGCTGCCGGACTTCGATACCGCAACTCTTCCGCGAAAATACTGAACGTCGCCGTATTATACTCCGACAACCAGCGGCCGAACGTCACACTCCCGCCGGTTCGTTCTTCAAAAAATGTCAGGTAATTCGTCATGCTGCGATAGAGATCCACTTGCCCCGAGGTCAGCGAATCGTTGATGTAGGGATTGCGGAACGTGATCGATCCGAACTGCCTCCGTTGGCCATACTGTCCGCTGATGCGGCCCATATAGCCATACCCGCCGATATTGCCTTCGGTGATATTGGCGATGGCCATCAGCCGGTCTAAGGAACTGAACCCGCCGCCGACACTGAACTGGCCCGTCGGTTTTTCTTTCACTCGAACGTTCAAGTCTACTTTGTCGACCGCCACCTTGTCAGGAAGGATCTCGACCGTTTCAAAAAACTGGAGGTTGTTCAACCGTTGAAAGCTTCGCTTGAGGGACGGAGTGTCGATGACGTCCTGTTCATCGACTCGAATTTCACGGCGGATGACGTTATCGCGCGTCTTGTTGTTTCCACGAATATTGATCTGCCGGATCCGCATCATTTCCCCCTCTTTCACACTGAAGAGGATCACGACGGTCCGTTCTGCATTGTTTGGATTCACGGCAGGCACGACTTCGGCAAATGAGTATCCCTTGCTCCCATAGAGATCTGTCAGGCGGCTGATCTCATCCCGCAGCTTCGCACGCTGAAAGATCTCCCCCTGCTGGATATTCAATCCATCTCGGAGCTCTCCGTCTTCGAATACCGTGTGTCCGCGGAATCCCACCTCTGCCACAGTAAACGGCTCTCCTTCGAAAACATTGAATGTCACGGTGAACCATTTCTTGTCTTCGGTCAGTTCCACCGACGACAGGCTGGCCCTGGCATTGAAATACCCCTTATTCAGCAGCACTTCCTTGATCCGCTCGATATCATTCGTCAATTCGTCACGCTTCAAGAGGCCCGCATCGGAGATGGACGACGG
>JABMDE010000061.1:15508-18899 GCA_015904055.1 Nitrospira sp.
GCAGCACTTCCTTGATCCGCTCGATATCATTCGTCAATTCGTCACGCTTCAAGAGGCCCGCATCGGAGATGGACGACGGCAACTTGAACTGCGTGACCGGTCCGTACCAAGGAACCCATTCCCGTGTCGTGATCACCTTGAACAATTCGTCCTTGGTCGTGGCACGAAGACCATCGAAAATCACAGTTTTGACCCGTGCCTTGTCCCCTTCTTTGATGAAGAAGGTCAATCGTTTACGATCCTGATCCAGCGTTTTGACGACCGGAATGACCTGACAATTGTAGTATCCCTCTTTCTCATAGACCAACCGGATATTCTCAGCGCTTTGCTTGGCCTGCTGCTGATCAAGAAATGATTGAGCTTTGATGGTCGTCTTTTCTTTCAGTTTTTCATCAGTCAGATTTTCATTCCCATCGTAGACGATCTCCGTAATGAACGGCTTTTCTTGGACGACGTACACGATGGCGATCCCACCCGGTACCGATTCGGTTTCAACTTGGACATCTTCGAACAAGCCCGAGTCATACAGGATCTTGACTTGCCCACGCACCGTCTCCGGTACATAGGGGTCCTCAACCCTGAGTGTGAGACGCCCGATGATGGCAGGAAGCTCGATGCGCTTGTTTCCACGAACCTCGATCGACTTAATCTTCGCTTCTCCCGTCTGAGCCGCCGCTTCATACCACCCTGGCAACGCAGCGGTCGCCATAATCAGGACAAGGAGCCATCGGGATCCATTGAGGAAGACTGTGGTCACCGGCAAGAATTCCAATTCTGTAGTACCAAGAACGCGGGCCGTCCCACACAATCTTCCTACTTACCGGAAAGCATGAATCACCCTCACACCATCCGGCCTGTCTTGATGTGCAGACCATATCGAACACGACTGCCGTCACCAGCCCGTGTTTGCAAAACTGACGGATTATATTGAGGTGCCTTGACGTTGTAAAGGACTCGCCTGACTTTTCGCGGAGATCGGCTCTCCACTCAGGGCACACCACCGCTACCCGACACGCGATCATCCGAGAGGCCGTACTTCGTGAAACGCATCGAGCTGTCGAACAACAAAACCTGACACGCAATTGATCAAAAAATCCTATGCCGTATGGCTAGACATGAGCCCGTTGAGCGACGTGAAATCTCACCCGAGATTTCGGCTATCCACCATCCACCATCAGCGCTTGTTCTACGATGCGCACCACGAACGACGCGGACGATACATCGCAATCGCCCATTTCTTGACATCACCAAACCCATCACATAGTATTCGTGGCATGTCGCGCACCGCCGTTAGAAAAGCCGTGATTCCCGCTGCAGGGCTGGGAACTCGCTTCCTTCCCGTCACAAAAGCATCGCCGAAGGAAATGCTGCCGCTGGTCGATAAACCGCTCATCCAATATGCGGTCGAGGAAGCAGTGGCCTCCGGCATTGAAGACATCATCGTGGTCACCGGCAGAGGCAAGCGCGCCATCGAAGACCACTTCGATCGCTCGGTCGAACTTGAAGAAAACCTGAAAAGCGGCGGCAAGAGCCAGCTCTTGCATCAGATCCGACAAATTTCGAACCTGGCAAACTTCTGTTATGTCCGCCAGTCTGAAGCCCTGGGCTTAGGACATGCCGTCTTATGTGCGCAACACTTGATCGGCGATGAACCCTTTGCCGTGATTCTCGGCGACGAAATCATTGATGCCGCAGTGCCTGGGCTCGCCCAATTGATTCACGTCTACAAAAAGCGCCATGGCGCAGTCCTTGGCGTCCAGGACGTTCCCAAGCAGGATGTCAGCCGGTATGGAATTGTGACACCCAAACACCTTGCCGGCGGCCTGCATCGTGTCACAGACATGGTGGAGAAACCATCACCCTCCGATGCGCCGTCCACATTGGCCGTCATCGGCAGATACGTCCTTCCACCGGACATTTTTCCGATCTTGCGAAAAACCGCTCCGGGGAAAAATGGAGAAATCCAGTTGACCGACGCACTCAGGGAACTGGCAAGAAAATCGCCGATGTTCGCTCAGGAAATCAAGGGACAGCGGCATGATGCCGGAGACAAACTGGGATTTTTGATTGCAACCGTCGAATTCGCACTCAAGAATCCCTCGTTAGGAGCCGAATTCAACGAATATCTCTTGTCACGCACACGCATGATCACAAACGACCGGCGCAAGTAGAAGTCTCGCTTCTGCACGCCGCCAATTGCGGACCTGCCATACCCGCAGTCCTCGATCAGGTTCCACGCACGATGGGCAAGAAGGGATAGCCACCGAATGACCGAGCCGAACGAACAAGAACTCCAGCCTCCGCAGAATGTTGAAATTCCCGCTCAGCTACCGCTGTTGCCTGTCCGCGACATCGTCGTATTTCCCTATATGGTGCTCCCACTTTTTGTCGGACGCGACATGTCGATCAAGGCGATCGAAGCGGCTCTCGCCGGCAACCGGATGATCTTTCTGGCGACACAAAAAGCCCTCGACGTCGAGAATCCGACGCCCGAAGAAATCCACACGATCGGCACCGTCGGCATCATCATGCGCATGCTGAAGCTGCCGGACGAGCGCATCAAGATCCTGGTACAGGGAGTCGCAAAAGCCAGAATCGCTAAATACATTCAGACTGATCCCTATTACTCCGTCAAAATCGACAAACTCCCCGATACCAAACCTGCCTCAACTTCCCTCGAAGCCGAGGCAGTCATGCGCACCGTGAAAGAGCAAATCGAACGGATCGTCAGTTTGGGCAAGGTCTTAATCCCCGACGTCATGGTCGTCATCGAGAATCTCGAAGAGCCTGGCCGTCTGGCCGACATGGTGGCATCGAATCTTGGACTCAAAGTCGACGCGACTCAAGCGGTGCTGGAAAGTATCGATCCGATCCAGCGCCTTCGGCAGGTCAGCGAGATTCTCGGCAAAGAGATCGAAGTCCTGTCCATGCAGCAAAAAATCCAAGCGCAAGCCAAAGGTGAAATGGACAAGACGCAGCGCGAATACTTCTTGCGCGAGCAGCTGAAGGCCATTCAAAAAGAACTCGGCGAACTGGACGAGCGGGCGGAAGAAGTCACTGAATTCCGCAAACGCATTAAAGACGCCGCTATGCCTGAAAAAGTGCTCAAAGAAGCCGAAAAACAGCTGAAGCGGCTGGAGAAAATGCACCCGGACACCGCCGAATCCTCGACCGTACGCACCTATCTTGAGTGGATGGTGGAACTGCCCTGGTCAAAACGGTCAAAGGACAACCTCGACCTGAAAGCCGCAGCCGCAGTCCTCAACGAGGACCATTACGATCTTGAAAAGGTCAAGGAACGAATTCTGGAATACCTGGCCGTCCGCAAACTCAAAGAGAAGATGAAGGGCCCCATCCTCTGTTTCGTCGGCCCGCCGGGAGTAGGCAAAAC
>JABMDE010000061.1:19019-27906 GCA_015904055.1 Nitrospira sp.
GGGACTTGCTGCGTCAAGTACTCCACCTCCAAGAGCCGCCACAACGGACGGCACTGGCGTTTGCCGTGGGAATTTTCATCGCATTCTGTCCAGCCTATGGACTTCATACAGCCATGGTCGTCTTTTGCACGTGGCTCTTCGGCCTCAATTTTCTGGCATTGCTGGCCGGAGCCTTTATCAACAATCCCTGGACCATCGTACCTATTCTCGGAGCCACCTATTGGACCGGAGCCTGGTTGTTGGGACGAACGGAGACTCCGACCTTCAACTGGGATGACCTCAGTTTCAACGGCATCTACCAGCAAGTCGCTCCCTACCTCGTTCCATTCGCGTTTGGTGGATTGGTCCTGAGTGTGGTTGGCGCACTGGTCTCCTACCCGATTGCGTATCGGCTGATCCTTCGATACCGGTCCTCACTCAATGTTTCAGCCACCCCGCCATTGCCGCCCCACGACCAGGTGAGCTAAGATGCTCGCCAGTCATGATTTCATCAGAACAATCAAACGCGCCCTATGACGGATCGGCCTTGATTGCCGATCCCATTCACCGGTACGTCTCGTTCACGGTTCCATATGCCGACCCCGACCCCCATGAACGCACCGAAAAAGACCTGATCGATTCACCCTGGGTCCAGCGACTGCGCTACATCTATCAACTGCAAAGCGCCCGGTGGGTCTATCCCTCGGCTGAACACACCCGCTTCGTACACTCACTCGGCACAATGCACGTGGCCGGGCGATTCGCCCGGCATCTCTACCCGTTTCTCAAAAAGTCTGTGAAAGACGTGCCATCGGCCAACTATGTCGAAGAGTTGCTGCGCGTCACTGCGCTTGTTCACGATATCGGGCACGGCCCATTTTGCCATTTCTTCGATGAAAACTTTCTCCATGGGTTCCATCTCACGCATGAAAAGTTAGGGCAGATCATTATTCGAGAATACCTGGGGCCCATCATCAAAAAAATCCGCCGCAGCCCATCAGGTCCCTTTGCGAAGGGAGAAGAGTTGGATCCCGACCAGGTGGCGCATCTGATCCTCAAGGAGAAGGGAAAGGACAACTCCCGGCTTCCTCGTTGGCTGAACCTGCTCCAACCCGTCATTTCCGGCAGTTACACGGGAGACAATCTGGATTACGTCTTGCGCGATTCATATATGTGCGGTGTGGCCGTAGGCCCCGTCGATCTGACACGACTGATTCACTATACGATCGTAACCGACAAGGGCTTCACGATTCACAAGACCGGACTCCCGGCCCTGCAAATGTTCCTCAACACCCGGATGTACCTATATTCCAACGTGTACTTCCACCGCACCACCAGAGCCATCGATATTCACCTGCGCGATATTTTTGGCGACACGATGAAGTTGCTCTTCCCACGCAACCCGCGCAAACACATGGATGCCTATTGCAGACTCACTGATTGGTCTCTACTGGAAGAGGTCCGGAGCTGGAAGCGGACCAGCCTGAAATCGCGCCGCCGGCTGGGAGATGAGTGGGGACGAATTTTGGACCGTGACGTAAAATGGAAAATGGCCTACAGCACGTCGCTGAAAGAAAAAGGACAGGAGCGAGGGATGGCTTTCCCCAGCCACCAGGAATTTGCACAACAGATCACGAAAGAGTTACCGAAAGCATTGCGAGGGTTGGAATTTCGCGTCGATATGGCGCCGCTCGATCCACGCCCCGACCCCAAAGACCGGCGCGGCAATCCGCTCTATGTCTATGATCCGGGAACCAAACAGGTCTCGACGGAACCACTGGAAGAGTTCTTGGATCTCTTGCCAACGAGACTGATCCAATTTCGAATCTATTCGCACGACCACGCTCACGACGCCGCGCTTTCCCGTGCCGCCGCAACCATTCTGAACAAAGCCCCATCGAGCCTGGAATCAAATTACTAGCCCACATGATTCGTGACCGTTCGTCGTGAATTCGGTTACGTGAATGTGTGTGTCTGCGAAGCGCAGGACGGGAGAGACAGGGATCGCATCTTCTGTGCGAGATACGCGTCACGAGCGACGCGTGGAGTCTGCGCAGACGTGCTCGCGAATACTGCGGGCGAGGACTACACGGCAACACTCATCGGCTGGGCCGGCTGGCTCTCGAGCAGATAGGTTTTCCGTATTTTCATGGCAGTCCGCTGTTCCACTGTCGGAAAATGCGGCCCACGCTTCTTCACTGGAAATCGCCGTTCAAACCGTTCGATCACTTCACGCGCGTCCGTTGTTGCTCCGGAGCGAACCAGGAGCAGTGACAGCTGAAGATAGGCCGGGACGAGTAGCAAGAGATGCCGCACTTCTTTCACTTCACCGATCACGTAACGATATCCGGCGATCGACACGGCTTGATTGATCTTCTCGTAGCAGACCGCTTCGATCATGTGAATTCCCAGCCGATCGGTATCGGCGCTGATACTCTGTTCCCATTGGCCATTCACCAACGCCCGCAGATCTTCAGGGGACAGTGCTATCCCACCCTTTTTGGCGTTCGTCCGCACCCGTTCCACGACTGCTCGCGCCTCCAGCCAGGCTCCATACAATCCCACCAACACACCGGGACAGGGAATCGATCCCTTGCATCTCTCATCCAGGGGGGAAAACCCGTTCTTGGCCACCTGTGACGGCAGAAATACCCGCCCATGTGCCCGCGCACACACCTCACACCGGCTATCATCATCCGGCGTCACATAGATGTACATGCGGATACCGGAGCGATCGAAGATATCGACGGCCAAAATCCGCCCGGTCATGATTTGCAATTGATAATACTGCCAGAGAACCAACAGTCCAAGAATGGCCACCAAGTATGGTGTCACGTCTAGAAAATGAATCCCCACGAGCATACCCGCTCCTCATCCATGACAAGACATGCTGGCATGAGGATAGCAACAGTCATTTTGATCGCCTACAAAATTCACTATTTCCTAACAGAGTCAGTCACTTCCCTCTAAATCATACAGCCAGTGTTCCCCGCAACTCATCAAAGGCCATGACCTCCTCACCCCGCATCAAGTGGCAGGGATCATGCATCACCTTCCCATGAACAGATCCCTATCCTGTTATGTATTGGCCACTATTCATCAAGAGGAGAGTCATCATGCCGTCTTTATGGAACCTGCCGGTGATCATACTCATGTTGTCATTTGGGCTGGGAGTCCCTGCATATGCTCAACTTGGCGCTGGGCAACAAGACGCCACCAAAATCTTGAACGGAATGCCTCCCGATGTCCTGGCCAAAGTTCAGGCATTAGCACAAATGCTTCAACAGGGAATCAAGGATGGAAAATTAACGGATGCGGAGGTCAAACAAGGACTGATGTCCGGTCGTCTTGCAGAAAAGCTCAAACAGCTCAACCCGGAAGCAGACCAACTTCTGAATGACATCAGTACCGCCACAAAAGATGGCACCGGACCAGGTGAAGAGAGCCTGATGCCGCTGCTGGGAGGACTCGGCATCTCGCCGAACTAGCGGATTGCTGGCACACACGCAACTACTACGCCGAGATTGCATGCAACCGGCAGAAGATGAGTCGAGGTCGCGTGGCCACACTCAAGAAGGCAATACAGATTATGCCGGGCTGATGATCGCTTCCCCTACCGGTTTGCCGCCGTCGATACGGACGCGCCGGCCATCGACATGCAGCCGCCCCTCGGAGAAGAGTTGCACAGCGCTGGGATAAACTTTGTGTTCCTGGACGAGAATTCGAGCCGCGAGGGTTTCAGACGTGTCATCGTCGAGAATCGGCACGGCCGCTTGCAGAATAATCGGCCCTTCATCGACTCCTTCCGTAACGAAATGCACCGTACAGCCGGCGAGTTTACAACCCCACTCAATCGCTTTCTTCTGTACATCCAAGCCCGGAAACGACGGCAGTAACGACGGGTGAATATTCATCATCCGGTTGGCATAGGCATTGACGAGCACCGCGGTCACAATCTTCATGTAACCGGCCAATAACACCAATTCGACATGGTGCATTTCAAGCACGTCGAGTAACGCGCGATCGTAGGCCTCTCGGCTATCAGGTCTCCCGACAAACGGTTTGGGATCGACGAAGAGGTCCGGCAAACCGTGTTTGCGAGCCCGCTCGAGCGCTACCGCGTCTTTCTTGTTGCTGATGACCGCCACGATAGTCGCGTGAACCTGCCCGGCTTCAATTGCATCGATCACCGCTTGCAGGTTTGACCCGCGGCCTGACGAAGATGGCCTACAGCACGTCGCTGAAGGAAAAAGGGCAGGAGCGAGGGATGGCCTTCCCTAGCCACCAGGAATTTGCACAGCAGATCACAAAAGAGTTGCCAAAAGAATTGCGGGGATTGGAATTTCGGGTCGATATGGCGCCGCTCGACCCACGCCCCGACCCAAAAGACCGGCGCGGCAATCCGCTCTATGTTTATGATCCGGGAACCAAACAGGTATCGACGGAACCACTGGAAGAATTCTTGGATCTCTTGCCGACGAGACTCATCCAATTTCGAATTTATTCGCACGACCACGCCCACGATGCCGCGCTCTCCCGTGCCGCCGCAACCGTCCTGAACAAAGCGCCATCGAGCCTGGAATCGAATTACTAGCCTGCTACTGAATTACACCGCAACACTCGTCGGCTGCGCCGGCTGGTTGTCGAGCAGATAGGTTTTCCGTATTTTTATGGCGGTGCGCTGTTCCACTGTCGGAAAATGCGGTGCGCGCTTCTTCACCGGGAATCGCCGTTCAAACCGCTCAATGACCTCACGCGCATCCGTCGCCGCTCCGGAACGAACTAGGAGCAGTGAGAGCCGAAGATAGGCCGGAACGAGCAGCAAGAGATGCCGCACTTCTTTCACTTCGTTGATCACGCAGCGATATCCGGCAATAGAAACGGATTGATTGATCTTCTCGTAACAGACCGCTTCGATCATGTGAATCCCCAGCCGATCGGTGTCTGCGCTGATGCTCTGCTCCCATTGCCCATTCACCATCGCCCGCAGACCTTCAGGGGACAGTGAAATCCAGCCCTTCTTGGCATTCGCCCGCACCCGTTCCACGACTCCTCTGGCCTCCAGCCAGGCTCCATACAACCCCACCAACACACCGAGACAAGGAATCGACCGTTGGCACGTTCCATCCAATGGTGAAAACCCCCGCTTGGCCACCTGCGACGGCAAAAACACCCGCCCATGCGCCAGGGCACAGACCTCACACAGATTATCGTCATCCGGCGTCACATAGATGTACATGCGGATACCGGATCGATCAAAGATATCGACAGCCAAAATTCGTCCGGCCATAATTTGTAATTGATAGTACTGCCAGAGAACCAACAGCCCAAGAATGGCCACCAAGTATGGAGTCACATCTAAAAAATGAATTCCATCGAGCATACCCACTCCTCACCCATGACCAGGCACTCTGGATGAAGGATAACAACAGTCATTTTGATCGCCTACAAAATTCACTATTTCCTAACGGAGTCAGTGGTTTCCCTCTAAATCATGAGACCATTCGTCTCTGTGACTCATCAAAGGCTGTAGCTTCCCAATTCTGCATCAAGTGGCATGGATCATGCGATACCTTCTTATGGACGGAACCCCACCCTGTGATGAACCACCATTCAAGAGGAGAGTCATCATGCCGTTCATATGGAACCTGACAATGATCGTGCTCGTGCTGTTGTGTTGGCTCGGAGCTCCAGCCTACGCTCAACTTGGCGCGGGGCAACAAGACCCACCCGCTATGCCAAACATGCCGCGTCCTTCCTCGCCGCCGTGCACATCAGGTGCATCGCTCTTTGGGCGGCCATCTCGTGACGACACTATCTAGGCATCTCGCCGAACTAGCAGATTATTGGCAAACAGGCGAAGACCTGCATCAAGATCGCAGAAACTGCGGGAGGATAGCGTGACCGTGATCCCGAATCTGCGACACGTCACGCCGGGCTGATAATCGCTTCCCCTACTGATGTACCGCCGTCGATACGGACACACCGTCCATCGACGTGCAGGCGCCCCTCAGAGAAGAGTTGCACAGCTCTGGGATAAATCTTGTGTTCTTGGACAAGGATTCTGGCCGCGAGAGCGTCGGAAGTGTCGTCGTCCAGAATGGGCACGGCCGCTTGCAGAATAATCGGCCCTTCGTCAACTCCTTCCGTGACGAAATGCACCGTGCAGCCGGCAAGTTTGCAACCCCATTCAATGGCTTTTTTCTGTACATCCAAGCCGGGAAACGACGGCAGTAACGACGGATGAATGTTCATCATCCGATTGGCATAGGCATTGACGAGCACCGCCGTCACAATCTTCATGTAACCGGCCAATAACACCAGTTCGACATTGTGCGTTTGAAGCACGTCGAGTAACGCGCGATCGTAGGCCTCACGGCTATCAGGTCTCCCGACAAACGGTTTGGGATCGACGAAGAGGTCCGGCAGACCATGTTTGCGCGCCCGCTCCAGCGCTACCGCGTCTTTCTTATTGCTGATGACGGCCACGATGGTCGCGTGGACCTGCCCGGCTTCGATTGCATCGATCACCGCTTGCAGGTTCGATCCGCGGCCTGACGCCAGCACTGCCACGCGCAGTGGAGTCGTTCGCTTACTCGACATACTCCACCGCAGGCTCTTGTCCGGTTGATGACACCATTTCTCCGATCTGCCAACCCCGGTCGCCCAGCGCTGCCGCGGCGGCGAGCACGGCAGACACCGAATCGGACGGCGTCACAAGGATCAACCCGATTCCCATATTGAACACCCGATACATTTCTTCGCGATCGACCTGCCCCAAACGGCTCATCACGTCAAAAATCGGCGGCACCGGCCACGCCGTGCGGCTGATCTTGGCCCGCACCGCTTCCGGAAACACACGCGGCAAATTCTCTGTAATGCCTCCGCCGGTAATGTGCGCGATCCCTTTAATTGGACAATCCTGGAGAAGGGAGAGAATCTGCTTCGCATAAATTCTGGTTGGTGTCAGCAACACCTCGCCGAGCGGACGATCGAGCTCAGGCAGCCGGCTCGTGACCATCAATTTCGCCTGATCAAACAACACACGACGCGCCAGCGAATAGCCGTTGCTATGCAGTCCCGTCGACGCCAACCCGATGATCGCGTCGCCCGGCTTAATCGTCTTGCCGTCGACGATTTTGGATTTCTCGACGACTCCGACAGCGAAACCGGCCAGATCATACTCGCCGTCCGCATACATCGACGGCATCTCCGCCGTCTCTCCGCCGATCAGCGCGCACCCGGCTTGGCGGCAGCCTTCGGCGATCCCTTTAACAACGTCCTGAGCCTTCGGCACCGTCAACTTGCCCGTCGCAAAGTAGTCGAGGAAAAACAGTGGCTCCGCTCCACTCACGGCAATATCATTGACGCACATGGCGACAAGATCGATGCCGACCGTATCGTGCCGATCCATCATGAACGCAATCTTCAGCTTGGTCCCGACACCATCGGTTCCTGTATCGATCGGCCCGCAAGCCGAACAACCCGCCAAACCCGCCCAGATCGGCCAGCACTTCAGGACGAAAGGTTGAGCGAACAAGTGGCTTGATGCGGTCGACAAACTCGTCTCCTGCATCGATATCAACACCGGATTCACGATAGGTAGTCATGGCAAATCAAGACCGGGAAGGTTGAGGTTTAGGTCGAGGTCGAGCGGGAAGCCGGAACGATCACAGTCATTCTCAGCCAAAATCTTAGCCTCAACCTGTCTTCGGAGGCGCATCTTAACGGAGAGGTCTTCCGGAGGTCAACGCAGCGTTCACGCTCTTCCAATGCTATTTCTCTTTTCACATTACGGGGCGGCGGGCCGTTTCTCACTGCGCGCATCCACCGCGCACATCGTCCACACTACTGGACCAATCAAATGATCAGATGTGGGCGGTGGGCGAGCAAAGAAACGGCCCGCCGCCCCACTCTCCTCATCCCTCCGGCCTCATCTCCACATCCAGCAGTTTGATTTTTCGGTGCAGATGGCTTCGTTCGATCTGCAGATCTTCCGCCGTACGCGAGATATTCCAATGATGCTCCCGAAGCTTGCGACCGATATATTCCTTTTCAAACGCATTCCGCGCGTCTCGCAGCGAATCGTAGGCTTTGGCAAAGAGCGGACTTGCAGCCTGGCCGCCTGCGTTGGAAGAGAAGGGCCGGCCGCGCGCCCCTGAATAGACATGGCTGCTTGCGAGGCGTCGATGGCATGCCCCGGCACCATGATCATCAGCCGCTCAATCAAGTTCCGCAGTTCGCGGATATTGCCCGGCCACTCATATTGCTGCAGAACAACCATGGCCTCCGGCGAAATCTCTTTCATCCGCAGTCCCTGCTCTTCGACATGGATTTTCATGAAGTGCCGAACCAACGCCGGAATATCATCCCGTCGCTCGCGCAACGACGGCACGACGACTGGCACCACGTTGAGACGGTAATACAGATCTTCGCGGAAATGCCCTTTCTGAATTTCTTTTTCCAGATCCTTGTTCGATGCCGCCAACACCCGCACATCCACCTTCATCAACTTGGTGCCACCCACCCTTGTGAACTGCTGCTCTTGCAAGGCCCGCAACACCTTGGCCTGCGTATTCAGGCTCATATCCCCGATTTCATCGAGAAACAGCGTGCCGCCGTCGGCCTGCTCGAATTGCCCCCGCTTCATTGAGGTGGCCCCGGTAAAGGATCCCTTCTCATGACCAAACAGCTCACTCTCGATCAGCGTTTCAGGAATCGCTGCACAGTTCACGGCCACGAACGGATGGTCGGCTCTGGCACTGTGCATATGAATGGCACGCGCCACCAATTCCTTCCCCGTTCCATTTTCACCACCGATCAACACCCGGCTGTTCGTCGGACCGGCGGTTTCAATCAATTGCCGCAGTTGCTGCATCGCCGGAGACTGTCCGACCAACTCGAATTT
>JABMDE010000061.1:28026-32418 GCA_015904055.1 Nitrospira sp.
ACGGCTGCGCCACCATAATTGGCCGATTGACTTCGAGCCGTCGCATCCGAAGATGGGCGTGCTGGTCAAGGAAACGTCTGAGCGGGCTTTGAGTATTCTCGACCGCAAACGATAGCGTCAGCTTCTCGGGACTATTCATCGTGAGCTGATGTTCCCATGGCAGGTTCGCGTCGCCGCATCAGCATCGTCAACCGGTCACGCACAGATAAAATCTTCAGATCTCGACTGGTCTACATTTGCGGGTCGGGTCAAAACTTCCAAGCTAATGGTGTGTTTTCAGGGGGAAGGTCAGGCAGCCATTTATGTGGCATTTCCAGGCGAGACATCTCAAGCCGTTGATTGTATGGATATATTTATTCTGTTGTCGGGAGGATGTTCATGGTAAGATTCACCCGCTGCTTTCTTTACGCTATGGACTCTCTTCTGGCGCTAAGGAAGATGGGGAAGTGATGTGGCCATCACTTCCCCTTTTTTTTGCTGCGCTGTCTCTTCGTTGTCGTGACCTCAGCTTACCGCTCGTTCCATTCTCGTTTGCCTTCGTTCTTCATGTCATGAGATGGGCTCTGCTGGGATACCAGTTGCATCCGGATACCTTCGCCGTTTCCATCTCGATGGACGGATTGGCCGGTGAAGGGGAGCTCTCGCCTATGACGTGGATTCTCTCAGGTGGTTGAGTCTAACGGAGACGTTGCCGAGGAAGTGTTCGATCAGACACAACTTGTGTGATGCGGTGTGGGACTCAGGAAGATTGAGGACGCGGGATGGTGAGGAGGCGCCGTGACCGACGCCTCCTCATGGTGCGACGACTACTTTTTCTTAGCCGCCTTCTTTGCAGGCTTCTTTGCTGCTGCTTTCTTCGTTGCCATGAATACTCCACCCCCCTTCGATTTCAAAATGGTGATTGCCTACGTGTGGTATAGCAGAGTTTGTGCTGCGAGTAAAATTTTCCCGACACAACTTGTCCCGGTTGTCGGAAATAGGGGGTAGCCTGAAGGGAGGTACAACGAACGACCGGCCGGTCATTGTACCTCCTCTTGTGCCTATTGGTATGTACGTGGTCACCTGTGCTCGTGGTTGGGGTTAATCGGAAACGTGATGAAGACAAGCTGACAAGATCACCAGGAACGCACAGTTTTTGAATCATTTTCAGTTCCGCACGGTCACATTGTGAGGACTGCCGCCCCTTGAAAGCTCCCAGCCTTGAGTCCTTGTAGCGCGCGGTTGGCGTCTTCGAGAGGAAATCGTACGGTATGTGGTTTGGTAGGAATCGCCGCCGCTTCACGTAAGAGATCAAGTCCGTCCTGCCTGGTGTTCGCCGTCACGCTGCGGATTACCCGCTCGCCGAATACCTCACGATCGTAATCCAGCGTAGGGATCGGAGACATATGGATGCCGGCCAGCGCGAGCGTCCCGCCGCGTTCGAGCGCGCGCAACGCCGGGGGAACCAATTCGCCGGCCGGCGCGAAAATGATTGACCCATGCAGCTTATCAGGCGGCATCTCTGTCGCCCCGCCGACCCAGACGGCTCCCAGCTGTTTGGCTAGTTTCTGATGCTCTGGTTTGAGTGAGCTCACATAGACTTGGCAACCCCAGTGCCGCGCGATCTGGATGGCGATGTGCGCTGATGCGCCGAATCCGTACAGGCCAAGGCGCTGACCCGGTTTGATTCCACTGAGCCGCAACGCACGATAGCCAATGATACCCGCGCAGAGCAGCGGCGCGGCTTCCTCGTTCGAAAAGACCGGCGGGATTGGATAGGCGAATCGAGAGGGGGCGATGGCATATTCCGCATACCCTCCATCGACCTGATATCCGGTGAACTGCGCCGCCTCGCACAGGTTCTCACGCCCGCTGGTGCAGAACTCACACCTCTCGCAGGTGCCTTGAAGCCAGGCGAGCCCGACCCGATCCCCTTCTCGGATATTCTGAACTTCCCGTCCGACCTGTGCGACGGTTCCGACGGCTTGATGGCCTGGAATCAATGGGAGAGTAAGGCTAGGTAACTCACCTTCCACGACGTGCAGATCGGTCCGGCACACCCCGCACACATGAATTTTGACCAGCACCTGCCTCGCTTCCGGTTTCGGGACCGCGCGCTCACGCAACTCAAGTCGGTTGTTTGACACGTCGCCGGTTCGACTCAGCACCATCGCTCTCATACCGACCTTTAGTGTTTTGCGTCGTCGTCCGCTGTTATGTCGAGCGGCGTATTCCAGGCCATGCCGACATCTTTGTGCTTCAGCGTGCGGTGGATGCTGACGCCGGCCTTACATCACGCGCGCCCGTCCGTGCGCCGGTCCGCATTCGCACATGCACGTCGATTGGCTCAGAGCCCACATGTTCCGGAAAGGGAGGAAACGGCTGCGCATCGACGACAGCATAAATGCCGGCTTCGTTGATTTCGCGCGAGCCGGAGCCTTTTTCAATTTGGATCAATTGAGCCCTCCCGTTCGGATACATGCGAAACCGAACATGAACGGTTTCGCTCGACGGAGTATGGCGCACTTGGTGCGCCGTGCGGCCCCAGCTTTGGCTCAGGAGCGCGCTGACATGCTGCCAATAGGCCGGTCCGGGTCCCGGTCCTGGCGTCGGTAGCGGCAACAGATTTTCTTCCGCCAGTGAGTTGTCGGCGATGGGCGTTACTTCGGGCAGAACATCATCGTCGCCGGCGTCTTCTTCGCCGGGCTCGTACAGACGTGGAGGGGGAAGGTCGGCGTGGTTGCTTTGCGGTGCAGATGTTCCCAACGTGACATAGACGATCCGTTTCATCACCCGTTCCAGCTTCTTGTCGGTCTGAGCCCGGGCGAATGTGACTTGGATGCGCGCGGCTTTTGGAGACACGGAGAGTTTTCCAGGGGCAATGGGTTCGAGAATGGCGGTGGCGTGCATTTCCATGGAGCGGGAATCCGGTTCCATCGTGACGATCTGTCGTTCGAAGTGGATCGATTCACAAATGGCGACTAAGGGGGTGTGCCTCTGAACAGTTCCGTAGAGCGTCAGCGACAATTTTAGTGAGTTGCCGACACGGATATCTCCGGAAGCATCCAAGCCGGCAAAATCGAAGGCAACCGAATGCTTCCCCGTCGGGACTGTCTGTGAAGCAGCCGGTGGGGATGCCGCCTGTGCAATCGGCAGGAACGTCGTTAGGGCCGACAGCATTCCGAGGAGGCCGGAGGCCAGTACGAGGTATCGGGGGACCGAGCAAGACATGTCTGCTAATCCTACTCATCAGGGACAGTTCCGTGCAACTTGTTTATAGTCAACACACAGATGTGTGGCTCAGACAGTTGGTATAGAATGGCCCTATGAAAGCGCTGGTTAAAACGACTTCTGCCCCTGGTTTGACGGTGACGAATTGGCCAGACCCCACTCCGGGGCCGCGCGAGGTCGTCGTCAAGGTTGCCGCGACCTCGCTGTGTGGAACTGACGCCCATATTTACCGTTGGGATGAGTGGGCTCAAGGGCGCGTGCATCCTCCGCGTATCATCGGCCATGAGTTATGCGGCCATGTGGTAGAGGCCGGGCGTGAGGTGTCGCTGGTGAAGGTCGGCGATTATGTCGCAGCTGAATCGCACATCACATGCGGCCGGTGTTTTCAATGCCGAACCGGACAGGCACATGTCTGCAAACAGTACCGAATCCTTGGCATCGATTGTGACGGCTCGTATGCCGAGTATGTCGCGCTGCCTGAAGGCGTTTTGTGGCGCACGGCTGCGGAGATTCCTCCGGAGTTCGCCTGTGTTCAGGAACCCCTCGGAAATGCCGTCGATGCCGCTCTTGCAGAAGACCTCACCGGCCATACGGTTTTGGTGACGGGATGCGGACCGACCGGCCTGTTTGCTATCGCCGTCGCCCGTGTATCGGGCGCGGCGGTTATTATCGCGACTGACACGAGCGAGTACCGGCTGGGATTGGCCAAACAAGTGGGTGCAGACCTCACCGTGAACGTGAAGACCGGTCATCCGGAGGCAGTCAATGAGGCGATTCGTAAGCTGACGGCCGGTGAAGGGGTGGATGCAGCGCTGGAAATGTCGGGCGACCCGGCTGCGTTGCACCAAGCCTTTCGTGCCGTGAAAAACGGCGGGCGGGTGACCCTTTTCGGGATTCCAACCGGCTCAGTCTGTTTCGATCTGCCGAATGAAATCATTTTTAAGGGCATTCGCGTGTATGGAGTGACAGGCCGGCATCTGTTCGGGACGTGGTACAGGCTGGCAGGACTCTTCAAGGCAGGCCTGAATATCCGACCGGTGATTACGCATTCTTTCCCGATGGCCGAATTTGCGACAGGATTCGATTTGATCCAATCCGGGCAATGCGGGAAAGTGGTGTTGATTCCGTGAGAAGTGAAAGGTGAAACGTAAAACGTCAGACGCGAAAGGGAGGAAGTAAAAG
>JABMDE010000061.1:32538-51590 GCA_015904055.1 Nitrospira sp.
TGCCTGCGATGCGATGCTCTCATATCAAACCTCCTGCGGTTGATATGATTCTACATCATTTCACATCTCGTGACGACACTATCTAGAACGTCAGCGACAACTTCAGTGGGTTGCCGACACGGATATCTCCGGACGCGTCCAAGCCGGCAAAATCGAAGGCAACCGAATGCTTCCCCGTGGGGATTGTCTGTGAAGCAGCCGGTGGGGATGCCGCCTGTGCGATCGGCAGGAACGTCGTTAGGCCCGACAGCATTCCGAAGAGGCCGGAGGCCAGTACGAGGTATCGGGGGACCGAGCAAGACATGTCTGCTAATCCTACTCATCAGGGACAGTCCCGTGCAACTTGTTTATAGTCAAAACACAGAGGTGTGGCTCAGACAGTTGGTATAGAATGGTTCCATGAGAGCGCTGGTTAAAATGACTTCCGCTCCTGGTTTGACGGTGACGAATTGGCCGGACCCCACGCCTGGCCCGCACGACGTCATCGTCAAGGTCGCCGCGACCTCGCTGTGTGGAACTGACGCTCATATTTATCGTTGGGACGAGTGGGCTCAAGGGCGCGTGCATCCTCCGCGTATCATCGGTCATGAAGTATGCGGCCATGTGGTTGAGACCGGGCGTGAGGTGTCGCTGGTGACGGTCGGCGATTATGTTGCAGCTGAATCGCACATCACATGCGGCCGGTGTTTTCAGTGCCGAACCGGGCAGGCACATGTCTGCAAACAGTACCGAATCCTTGGTGTCGATTGTGACGGCTCGTATGCCGAGTATGTCGCGCTGCCGGAAGGCGTCTTGTGGCGCACGGCTGTGGAGATTCCTCCGGAGTTCGCCTGTGTGCAGGAGCCTCTTGGAAACGCCGTCGATGCCGCCCTTGCGGAAGATCTCACCGGCCATACGGTTTTGGTGACGGGCTGCGGACCAACCGGTCTATTTGCTATCGCCGTCGCCCGAGTATCGGGCGCGGCTGTCATCATTGCGACTGACGCGAGCGAGTACCGTCTGGGATTGGCCAAACAAGTGGGTGCAGACCTCACGGTGAATGTGAAGACCGCTCATCTTGAAGCAGTCAATGAGGCGATTCGTGAGCTGACGGCTGGCGAGGGGGTCGATGCAGCGCTGGAAATGTCGGGCGACCCGGCTGCGTTGCATCAAGCCTTTCGTGCCGTGAAAAACGGCGGGCGGGTGACCCTTTTCGGGATTCCAACCGGCCAGGTGTGCTTCGACCTTCCGAACGAAATCATTTTTAAGGGCATTCGCGTGTATGGAGTGACGGGCCGGCGTTTGTTTGGGACGTGGTATCGGCTGGCGGGGCTCTTCAAGGCTGGCCTGAATATCCGCCCGGTGATTACACATTCCTTCCCGATGGCCGAATTTGCGACAGGATTCGAGTTGATCCGATCCGGGCAATGCGGGAAAGTGGTGTTGATTCCGTGAGAAGTGAAAGGTGAAACGTAAAACGTCAGACGCGAAAGGGAGGAAGTAAAAGCAGGAGGAGACAAAGCCGTCGCGTTCAAGGAAGCCTTGTCTCCCTCGTTCAAACGCTACCAGCAGCAGGTCCTGACCAATGCGAAAGCGTTGGCACAGGGGTTGATGGATCACGGGTACAAGATCGTTTCCGGCGGGACCGATACACATCTCATGTTAGTCAATCTCTCGAATAAGGGGATTACGGGCAAGGACGCCGATGCCGCTCTTGATGCGGCCGGCATCATCCTGAACAAGAATGCTGTCCCCTACGATGAAAAGCCGCCGGCGGTCGCCAGCGGCATCCGGCTGGGTTCTCCGATCGTCTCGACGCGAGGGATGCGGGAGCCGGAGATGAAACACATTGTGACGCTTGTCGATCGTGTGCTGCAGCATCGGCAAGAACCGGCGGTGCTGGAAGAAGTTCGCCTGGAAGCGAAAGCACTGTGCAACCGGTTCCCTATCTTTCATTCCTACTGACGAGTCCCCATTCATGAGCCAGGGTCACCGCCTGTGAAATGTCCCTTCTGCGATGAGCTGGAAGACAAGGTGGTCGACTCGCGGATGGCCAAGGAAGGCGAAGTCATCCGCCGCCGCCGCGAGTGCATCGGGTGTCGCCGCCGCTACACCACGTATGAGCGGGTCGAGGAGATTCTCCCGGTCGTCGTCAAGAAAGACGGCCGCCGCGAGTCATTCGACCGGGCCAAGATCCTTTCCGGAATCAAGAAAGCCTGTGAGAAACGGCCGGTCAGTACCGCGACAATTGAAGACGCCGCCGATCGGATCGAAAAGCGGATCCAGGAGATGGGTGAGAGCGAAGTTAAAAGCCGGGTGGTGGGCGAGGAAGTGATGAAAGAGCTGCATCAGTTGGACCAGGTCGCCTATGTCCGGTTTGCGTCTGTATATCGTGAGTTCAAGGACATTGATCAGTTCATGGATGAGCTGAAAGTTCTGGCTCAACAGCGTCGCGAGCGCTGAGTGCCGGTTCTTTGAGCCACCCTCTCGTTTCTCTGTATCACCCCCGACTGATGTAAGCGGCCTCGATCGTCCGTCCCAGCGAACAGTGTGCGCGGAGCGTCGAAGACATGGCCACCCTGCAATCTCAGCGCAATCGACGAAAAGCGGCGAGTTTCGGCACCACCAATGTTGCCATCATCGGCGCAGGCCGTGGCGGCACGGCACTGATGGAAATCTTTGCGGACGACCCTCTCGTGCGGATCGTTGGAGTGGCAGAGGTTGACCAGCAGGCACCTGGCGTGAGTCTTGCCAAGCAGCTGGGAATTCCGGTCACCCGCGACTATCGGCAGCTGTTGGCGATGGAACGGGTCGATTTGATTATCGACGTCTCCGGCAATACCGAAGTGTGGCAATTGCTTCAGGACTTTCATCGGATGGGCGTGACGATCATCGGGGGCGCCAGCGCCAAATTCATGTGGGAGCTGATCGAAGCCCGTATCCGCGCGACGGCGGAGATCGAACGGACACTCAACAAGTATCAGTCCCTCTATCGGTTGTATGTCAAAGAGACCGGTGCGGCGGTGACGGATGAGCGCACCCGCATCGCATGTGAAATCCATGATGGCTTCATCCAAAGCCTGGCGGGTGTCAATTTTAAGCTCGACCTGTGCCTGCAGCTGATGCGAAAAAATCCGAAAGCCGGGCTGGTAACTATCAAAGAGAGCAAGGCGCAACTCAAACTCGCCATTCAGGAAGCCCGCCAGGTGATCTTCAATCTGCGGCCACTTCATTACGACAAAATGGAATTGATTCCCGCGCTGACCAACTATCTCAAGTCGTACGAGATAGAGTCGCATATCGCCGCCAAGTTCACTGTTACGGGTGATGAGCAGACGCTCTTTCCACGGACCAAGATCTTCCTTTTCCGCATCATCCAGGAGGCCTTAAGCAACGTCCATAAACATGCAAAGGCGAATCGGGTGTTGATCCGGCTGGAGATCGGCCTGGAAATCCTGCGGATTACGATCACCGACAACGGTGTGGGGTTCGATATGGAGACCGTCCTGCGTGATCCCGAGAAGTGGGACCATTTCGGGATCAAAGGAATCTTGGAACGGGCCCGGCTGGTTGGCGGAGAAGGGCGTGTCGAATCCAAAAAGGGACGAGGTACAAAGGTTGTCGTCGAAGTGCCGTTGTTCGATAAGGATAAGAGGGAGGATGCGAGTCATGGAGAAAATTAAGGTGTTGATCGCCGACGATCATCGTGTAGTCCGTGAAGGTCTGGCGGCGATTCTCAAGACCAAGGACGACATCCATGTTCTAGGCGAGGCGCAAGACGGCATTGAGGCGGTGGAAAAAGCCCGTGTCCTTCTTCCCGATGTCATTCTGATGGATGTCAGCATGCCGAGGATGGGCGGTGTCGAAGCGACCAGACAGATCAAGCGCGAGTTTCCGCACATCGGCATCGTCGCCCTGACGATGTATGAGGAACAGCAGTATATCTTTGATCTGGTCCGGGCCGGTGCCACAGGCTACTTGCTCAAGGATTCGGAATCGTCGCAGATCGTCGCCGCTATTCGGGCCATTTATCGAGGCGAATCGCTCATTCACCCGTCCGTGGCCAGCAAGATCTTGGCGGAGTTTTCGTTGATGGCTCAGAAGAAGGGCAAGAAATCAGCGTGGGCCGAGCACGATTTGACCGAGCGGGAGATCACTGTTCTCCGATTGGTCGCCGATGGAAAGACGAACAAGGAGATTGCTAATAATCTCGACTTGAGTGAAAAGACCGTGAAGAATCATGTCCGGAACATTTTCCACAAGCTGCAAGTGTACGATCGCACACAAGCCGCCATTCTCGCGATCCGCAAAGGACTCATCGAGTTGGATCCTCGCCCGTAACTCGCGCGTCGTCGCTGGGCGCTCCCTCTTGTGAATACGGCTTCACCGGTGGTGCGAGGCGAGCTCCGTTTTGTCGAAAAGCCGGTCACAGATGGGATGCGATCGATCCCGGTGTTAGTTGTGAGTTCCGAGGTATAGAGTATTAGACGCACGTCGCTAGTGGCGGCTTCCCCCTGATGTCTCACTCCGTACCCCTTCCCACCGTGGAATCAGCGACACATGATTGTTCCCGGCAAGGGACAAGCTGGTCTGGCTGAAATCCGAGAACTGTAATTTTCTTGTTCCGACACAAAAGTCCGGTAGGATCGATCTCTGCGATCGCACTCATTATCGGGCTGAAATCCGGAGCAATTTGGTATGCAGGCAGAACACAAAGGTTCGCTCGCTGGGTCGATCGGTCGATCGGTTCGAGGGTTATTGGGCCGATTGACGGGTCTGTTTCTTCTGTTGGCAGTAAGCCCGCTGATCATCGCATCGGTCCTCATCCTCCATAACGGACAAGCAGCCTTGGAAGAGAGTATTGGCCTTCAGCTATCGGCTCAAGCGGAGCATATTGCTGAAAGCCTTGATCATTTGAGGGCCAACAGTCAGGCCTCACTGAAGGATTGGGCCAAACTGTCTGTGATGCAGGATTTAAAGGGGGGTGATGCGGGCGGGCGTATCACAGAGACATTGACTGCGCTGGTACAGGGTCAGCCGGTCTGGAGCTCGTTGATGGCCGTCTCGCCGGGCGGGAAAGTGGTGGCGGCTGACTCGCCTGATCGGATCGGTGAATCGATAGCAGACCAGGGTTGGTTTCAGCACAAGCCGACGGATCCGCATTTGAAATGGCAGCCCTTCCAGTGGAAAACTCAGGAGGGAGGCTACTATTTTGTATCGCCGGTTTTTGACGAAGAGAAGTCCCGGTCCCTGATGGGCTATCTGAGTGCGTATTTATCGCCAATGCAGCTGGATGACCATGTGCGTGGCATCGTATCGCCGCAGTCTAATGGAGCGCAGGGCTCTGTCCTTGTATTCAATGATACCGAAGGAATGTTATTTGTGAGCCAGCCCGGACAGACTCAGGATTCTGTTCGGGCCGCCCATGATTTATTTTCACAGGACTGGCTGCAGGCTGTACGGAAATCTCAGACCGATATGCCATCGCCACTTCGGACGTGGGCCATCCTCACGGCCAAAGACGGCCGCCAATTCCTGGTCGGGCATACTGGTGAGCAGGGTCGGCCACGAGCGGGAGGTTTCGTCGGTGTGGCACGACCCCTTGCTCAGGCGTATGGGCCAATCTATGAGTTGCAAAGACAGATTGTCGGCATCGGGTTTGTGTTGGCGGGTCTCGCGACGGTGTTGGCCATCTTTGTCACGACCCGTTTGGGCCGCCCCATCGAACAGTTGACCAAGAGCGCAGAAGCTGTGGCCAGCGGAGACTTTGCTCCGAACAGGCTTCCGATCTGGCGGCAGGATGAAATCGGTTCCTTGGCCCGAACGTTCGATCGTATGAGGGAAGATCTGCAACTGTTCACTAAGGGTCTTGAGGAGCGCGTTCAGGCCCGCACAGCGGAACTGGAATCAGTCAACCGGCAGCTGCAAGGCCAGCATGCGTTTCTCCGGCAAGTGCTCGACATGAATCCCAATTTCATTTTTGCAAAAGACCGGGATGGGCGGTTTACGTTGGCGAATCTGGCCGTAGCCGATGCCTATGGCACCTCGGTGGATACACTCGTTGGAAGGACCGATGCCGAGTTCAGTGCCCGTGCGGACGAAGCAGAGCGCATTCAACGGGCCGATCTGGCGGTGATGGAGAAGGGACAAGAGCAGGTCATTGCAGAAGAAGCGCTGACCGATGCGACAGGAAAAGTTCGGTGGATGCGAACCGTGAAACGTCCGTTAGTCGGGCCGGCCGGCCGCCATGACCAAGTGTTGAGCGTAGCGGTGGATATCACTGCTTTACGGGAGGCTCTTCATGCCGTCAGGTTGAGCGAGCAGCGCTTTCATCAGATGGTCGGCCAGGTCAAGGATTACTCCATCGTCATGCTCGATCCCGGAGGTCTCGTCGTTCACTGGAACGACGGGGCTCAGCGTATTATGGGTTACACGGCGGGAGATATTGTCGGTCGGCACTTCTCCTACTTCTATTCCGTCGAGGATGTGGGCGGTGACAAGCCGACACGGCTGCTGGCTCAGGCGTCCGAACACGGGTCGGTTGAGGACGAGGGGTGGCGTCTTCGGAAAGACGGCTCGAAGTTCTGGGCTCGCGCTGCCATTGCGGCGATTTACGACGAGGCAGGAAGATTGATCGGATTTTCCCAACTGACGCGGGACTTGACGGTACAGAAGCAAGCCGAAACAGACAAGACCTTATTAGAGTCACAATTGCGACAAGCGCAAAAGATGGAAGCAGTCGGCCGATTAGCCGGCGGTGTCGCCCATGACTTCAACAACCTCCTGACCGTGATTACCGGATTCAGCGAGATTTTGCAGATGAGTATCAAACCGGGGGATCCCCTGCAGCAGGCTGTGCAAGAAATCGTCAAGGCTGCCGGGCGGGCCGCCAATCTGACGCAGCAGCTGTTGGCCTTCAGCCGAAAGCAGGTGATCCAGCCGACACAGCTCTTGTTGAACGATGTCGTGGCTCAAATAGAAAGGTTGTTACACAAACTTATTGGAGAGGATATTCAGCTGGAGTCTGTGTTCGCAGATAACCTTGTCTCGGTGAAAGCAGATCGCGGGCAAATCGACCAGGTCATCATGAATCTGGCGGTCAATGCCCGGGACGCAATGCCAAAGGGCGGGCGGTTGCTTCTTCGCACCGACAATGTCGTCATTACGTCAGACCATCGCGAACCGACGGGTATCGTCAAGCCGGGACGCTATGCCTGCCTGGAAGTCCGCGATACCGGTTGTGGAATGGATGAGGAAACAAAGGCCCGGGTGTTCGAACCGTTTTTCACGACAAAAGAATCCGGCAAGGGTACAGGGCTTGGGCTTTCGACAGTGTATGGTATCGTCAAACAGAGCGACGGTTTTGTCACGGTCGAGAGTGAGGTGGGGAAGGGCTCGTCGTTTCGCGTCTATTTCCCGGCAGTTGAGACGGAGTCGCCGGCAGAGCTTCAGGCAGACGGGACGCATTTGATTAAGCCGTTCTGTAAGGGAAAGGAAGCCACGATCCTGCTGGTGGAAGACGAAGCCGGTATCCGGAGGTTGTTTCAGGAGTTGCTGGCATCCTATGGGTACAAGGTCCTTACGGCTCAGGATGGTGAAGCGGGTGTCACGGTCGGCAGTTCCTATAGCGGTCCGATCGATCTGCTTGTGACGGATGTGGTCATGCCCAACTTGAGCGGGGTGGAGATGGCGCAGCGGCTACTCAGTAAGTATCCGCAGTTAAAAGTGTTGTACATGTCCGGGTATACCGACGAATCGATCGTGCAACATGGTGTATTGGAACCCGGCGTTGCATTCCTGTCCAAGCCGTTCAAACCTCAGGTCTTAGTAGATCGGGTTCAACAAATATTGACGGCGGCGTAGGCTGCTTCGATGGCGAGAAGCACCCCTCCGGGCAATCTCACGAAGACTGATATCCAGCTATTTCCGCTTAGCCCGCAGTATTCGTGACGGTTCGTCGCGAAATCGCGGAGCCGCGTCGCGCGAGTGGCGGGTGGAGGCCTGAGGTTCCGGGGCGTACTCATGCAGTACGTCGAGGGACTGAGGGGCGAGCCCGCCGCTCGAAGATGTGTCGGAGCAGTGGACCGGCGATTGCAGCAGACGCATTTACGAATAATGTGAGTTAGGGTTTGTTTGGTGTGTGGGCGAGGAGGTCGGCTTTTGAGGGAATCTGTGTCAGAAGATCGGGACGGGCTTGAAAGATACCTTGGAGGCGGTCGCCAGTGGCATAGATCAAATTTCCTACATGGTTGCCTAGCGTAAGCCTGCCGGCGATTTTTCCGTCTTTTCCGGTGGCCACGAATTCGGCGGCTGGCGCCAGTAGTCCATAGGGTGCGAGTGGTGAAGACTGCTTGAGCACCCGTTCTTCCGCCGGAAGATTTGCCACCCGGCTGACAAAGAGATCTGCCGCTTCCTGGCTGAGTTTGTCGGCGGGGCGGTCCTCCAGCACCCATTCTCCATTGTCATTGATCAGGACATACTGGTGGTCGCGTGTGCGGACCGACAGCATGGCGATATCCGTATAGTCGACTCCGAGCAGACGTTTGTCTTGCAGCGTGAAGAGGTCCTTCGTAAGGTCTTTGATCGCCGTGGGACTGACACGGTAGAGCGGGGCCTCAGGCGTGGTTTCTGCAATCGCGTCGCCGCTTTGAGGGTCCGGTTGGTAGAGTTGGACGGTCTGGTCGCCCTCTGCCGTATGCAGGGTGATCTTCAGTTTCGGGGTGGTCAGAGTTTTGGCGATCGCATCCCGTTCAGGCCCCGGGTCGATGATGCTCAGCGCCTTCAGGTCTTCCAGGCGGAACATCAGTGAGCGGACTTCCGTTTGATCGGCTTCGGCTTCCTGATGAAGCGAAATCCCTTGTGCGCAGTCAGTTGGGCCAGGCGTGCTTCTTTCAGCCGGACGTCGTAGTAGTCGTTGAGATTGTCGAGGCCAATGACAATCTCGCCGCGATCCAACAGACGGCGGGCGACATGAAATCCGATAAAGCCCGCAGATCCTGTGACCAAGATAGGAGAAGATAGCCCGCTCATGTGTAATCCTTTCAACGTTGCAATGACAATCCGGCTATGTGTGCCGGCCTGCTGTCATGAACGGCGGATCGCCATGATCCAGCCGGTGAAGACTCAGAGGGGTCAGCGCGTTGCCCCTTGAGATGACCTCAATCCGCGCATCGCTGGTCGATCGATATAGATCCAGCGCCCGCGATGAATGATACCCGCAATTGTGCAGCGAGAGAAGGTCTTTCAGTGTTTCCGGCTGTTCCCACCGGGCCGTGAGCAATGCGGTGCGCGCAGGATTTCGCCGGCTGAACATGAACGACAAATGGTCCGGATACCAGTCGGCGCCGCCGGTGGCATAGGACACGAACATCGCCGCCTGCGCTGTCCGGCACAGGTCGTTCAGATAGGCGTTGGTGAGATAACCGTTCTCACCCACCTCCAACCATTTGCCCGGATGAGACAAGGGTGCATGGGCGGTGTGGCTTCGGAGTTCGAGCAATTGTTGTTGCGATGCAAACACCAGCCGGATCGGACCGTATTTGCCGGCCAGTTGAGCGATGACGCCGTCCTTCAGCGGGGATCGTCCGTCGTTGGCCGGCCCGCTGTCCGCATGGACGAGGATGTTGTGGCCCCGGTCGCTGATCAAGTAACAGTTTCTCGGCATCTGTAGATCGCAGGGGTCCTCGCCGTAGAACGGCACGGAGACGATGGTTCCGCCCTCGAACGGCCAGCTCTCGCCATGCGCCAGTTCAACCACGCGGCCAAATCCGAGTTCCCGTAGGAGCGGTAGGTAGTCGTAAAAGAACGTCTTCCGGTTGCGTCGGCTGGGTACGATGATCGGCGTGTCTTTCGGTAAGTGGAGCAGTGTACGAGGATCGACATGATCGTCGTGGTCGTGCGTTAAGAACACGGCCGATGGCTTGGGCAGGAGCGAGCCCCACAGGGAAGGGAGGGAGGATTCGGCGAACCAGGGCAGCAGCCAGGGGTCGAAGAGGAAAAAGTTGTCCAGTTGCCGGTAGAGCAGTGCTGCGTGGCCGAGATGCACCATGTCCCGGTCCTGTACAGATTCGAGCCAGTGTGGCCGGATCGAGGTCCTCGGCGAACTGAGAAGGCACTCATGCTGAACCAGCAATTCCATCAGCCGGGTGAGCGTCGTTCTGGCTTCGCGCGGGGCGGTCTCTACGACGGTCCTGATCTCGGCAGTCTGGCGTGTACCGTCTAACATGCCGAGCAGGGTTCCCACTATCGGTCCCAGGGGGCGCTGGTCGAATCCCAGAGGAATTGCCTGCCGTTTGACGGAATGAAAAATGCGAAGGCCGCCGTTTGTCACCCTGGATGAGCGGGTGGGATCGGTCGGAAATTCCCAGTGAAACACGCCGTCAGGCTTCCGGCCACAGGTGATGTGCCGGCGCAGGTAAGGGCGCGCATTCACCAGTTCCGCATAGGCGTCTTCCAGTCGCCGCTGCAGGTCGGGATCGTCGACGGGTGCCCTCTTGGAGAAGACGTCGCTGATGGCTGTGTCGATGGCGCTGGCCAGAAGGCCGTGTGCTTCGGTAAGGCTCCCTGCCACGTCCGGTGCGACGCCGGCCACAAAGGGAAACGGCCCAGGCGCATCGGCGCTCTCCAGCTGTATCCAGCACCAGGGGGCCAGGGTGACATACTGGTCTCGGGATAACGTGTTCCACATACGACTCATGCGTCAGCCCAGAACCGCAATCTGCTAATTGATGGTTCATAGAGGGCCTGGATGAGGTTGCCGTCCGGGTCAGCAAAGTAAAACGAATAGCTGCCGTCACGGTGTTGCTTCGGTTCTTTAGCTATTCGTCCACCCATCGCTTCGATTTTTTGAGCGATATGTTGGTATAGCTGATCGACCGCCTGTGGGCTGTCGAGGATCACTCCCATGTGATCGAGCAGTTGGGTTTTAGTACGATCATAGGACTCCATCTCACTCTTCGATATCTGATGAAGGGCCAGGTTGTCTGTTCCAGAGCTGAAATACACATTCTCAGAATCGGGCTCCCACACGGCCTGGAAGCCAAGTAGCTGCTCATAGAATTGACGTGAGCGAGACAGGTTGGTCACGCGTAGCGCCAAGTGACGGAGTCCTCGATGGAGTGGAGTGGTCATATCAGGGCAACGAGTGAGTGAATCAGATTGAAGTCTGTATAGTAGGGAGGCGACCGCCAAGCCGTCAACGGGAAATCTGGTCAGATGTTCGGGCCTGCCGGCTATGATACGATCGGTACATCTATGGCATTCAATGGAATGACAGTCGCTGCGTTTGAGAGTCGGATGGCCATCGAGATCACCAGGCTGATTGAGCGCCACGGGGGGCAGCCGCTGGTTGTTCCTGTTCTGCGAGAAGTTTCGCTGGAAGACAATGCAGTCGTGCAGGAGTGTGGGGTGCGGCTCATGGCCGGGCGTATCGATCTGCTCGTACTCCTCACAGGTGTCGGTACAACCGCGTTGTTCGATCTGCTCAAGACACGCTATCCCTGGCCTTCAATTCTGACGGCACTGAACCAGACGACGATGATTGTACGTGGCCCCAAGCCGGCCGCGGCTCTCAAGGCTGTTGGTCTCCAAGCCGCACTGACGGTACCGGAACCGAATACATGGGTCGATCTGATTTCTACTTTGGATGGGTATCGTTCTGTGAAGGGACTACGGGTCGTCGTCCAGGAGTATGGAACTTCAAATCCTGACTTGTTGCGAGCATTGGAACAACGAGGGGCAGAAGTCTTCGCGGTTCCGATCTATAGATGGGCCTTGCCCGAGGATCTTGGTCCGATACGCCGTGCGCTCGATGAAATCATCGCCGGGCGTGTTCGCGTGATGCTGATCACCAATGCGGCGCAGGCCGATCATGTGATGCAGGTGCTGGAACTGGATGGAAAAGTCGAGCCCTTTCGATCTGCTCTCACGAACGTGGTTGTTGCCTCGATCGGTCCCACAGTTAGCGAACGATTGCGTCAACACAACTGGCCAATCGATTTCGAGCCGTCGCATCCAAAGATGGGAGTGTTGGTCAAGGAGACGTCTGAGCGGGCCCCCAGTATTCTCGACCACAAACGATAGCGTCAGCTTCTCGCAACTATTCATTGTGAGCAATGGTTCCAGGGCAGGTTCGTATCGTCGCATCAGCATCGTCAACCGGTCACGTACAAATAAAATATTCAGATTTCGATCGGTTTCTATACAAGGGATTGGTCAAAACTTCCACGCCAATGGTGTATTTTCTGGGGGACGATCAGGCAGCCATTTATGCGGCGTCCTCAAATGCTGTATCGTAAGTATATGATTGTATTGATATATATATTCTGTTGTCGGGGGGGTGTTCATGGTAAGATTCACCCGCTGCTTTCTTTGCGCTATGGACTCTCTTCTGGCGCTTAGGAACCGGGGGAGGTGATGTGGCCATCACTTCCCCTTTTTTTTGCCGCGACGTCTCTTCGGTATCGTGGTCTCAGCGCACCGGCCGTTCCATTCTCTTTCGCCTTCATTCTTCATGTCATGAGATGGGCCCCGCTGGGATAACCAGTTGCAGCCGGATACCTCCGCCGGTTCCATCCCGATAGAGTGCTGGTCAGTGAAGGGGAATGCTTGTCTATGACGCAGGTTCTCTCGGATAGTTGAGTCTATCGGAGGCATTGCCAAGGAAGTGGTTGATCAGACAGTAACGTGTGTGTGCGGTGTGAGACTCAGGAAGATCGAGGACACGGGACGGTGAGGAGGCGCCGTGACCGACGCCTCCTCATGGTGCGACGACTACTTTTTCTTAGCCGCCTTCTTTGCAGGCTTCTTCGCTGCTGCTTTCTTCGTTGCCATGAATACTCCACCTCCCTTCGATTTCAAAATGGTGATTGCCTATGTGTGGTATAGCAGAGTTTGTGCTGCGAGTAAAATTTTCCTGACACAAATTGTTCCGGTTGGCGGGAATGGGGAGTAACCTGACGGCAGGTGTAACGACCCACCGGCCATCATTGCTGGTGGTCTGGTCAATCGAAAACGTGATGTAGACGAGCTGACAAGATCACCAGGGACGCACAGTTTCCGAATCATTTCCCGTCACGCACGATTATATCGTGAGTATTGCCGCCCCTTGAAAGCCCCCTGCCTTCAATGCTTGTAGTGCCCGGTTGGCGTCTTCGAGAGCAAATCGTACAGTGTGAGGTGTGATCCGAATGGCGGCGGCTTCGCGTAAGAGATCAATCCCGTCCTGTCTGGTATTGGCCGTCACGCTCCGGATGATCCGTTCGCCGAATATCTCACGATCGTAATCCAGTGTAGGGATCGGAGACATATGGATGCCGGCCAGTGCGAGCGTGCTGCCGCGTTCGAGCGCGCGTAGCGCCGGAGGAACTAATTCGCCGGCAGGCGCGAAAATGATTGATCCGTGCAGCTTGTCAGGCGGCATTTCGGTTGCCCCGCCGACCCAGACTGCGCCCAGCTGTTTGGCTAGTTTCAGATGCTCTGGTTTGAGTGAGTTCACATAGACCTGGCAACCCCAATGGCGTGCGATCTGGATGGCAATATGCGCCGAGGCGCCGAACCCATAGAGCCCCAGTCGCTGGCCCGGCTTGATGCCGCTGAGCCGTAACGCCCGATAGCCGATAATGCCGGCACAGAGCAGCGGAGCGGCTTCATCGTCTGAAAAGACCGGCGGGAGTGGATAGGTGAATCGTTCTGGCGCCACGGTATACTCCGCGTACCCGCCATCGACCTGATAGCCGGTAAATTGTGCCGCCTCGCATAGATTCTCCCGTCCACTTGTACAGAATTCACAGGCGCCACATGTGCCCTGAAGCCAGGCGAGCCCGACGCGATCCCCTTCCCGGATATTCTGAACTGCCCGGCCGACTTGTGCCACGGTTCCAACGGCTTGATGGCCTGGAATCAACGGGAGTGTGATGCCGGGCAATTCACCTTCCACGACATGCAGATCGGTCCGGCACACTCCGCACACATGAATCTTCACCAGCACCTGATCCGCTTCCGGTTTCGGGACCGCGCGCTCGCGCAACGCGAGTCGGTTATCTGACACGTCGCCGGTTCGGCTCAGCACCATTGCTCTCATATCGATCCTCGCTGTCTCGCGTCGTCGTCCATCGCTAGGTTGTCGTTGTCGAGTGGCGTGTTCCGGGCGATGCCGAAGTCCTTGTGATTCAGCGTGCGGTCGATGCTGAAGCCGGTCTCACGTCACGCGGGCTCGGCCGTGCGCCGGTTCGCATCCGTACATGTACGTCGACCGGCTCAGATCCCACGTGGTCTGGAAAGGGAGGAAATGGCTGCGCATCGACGACAGCATAAATGCCGGCCTCGTTGATTTCTCGCGAGCCGGAGCCTTTTTCAATCTGGATCAACTGAGCTCGCCCGTTCGGGTACATGCGAAATCGAACATGAACGGTTTCGCTCGACGGAGTATGGCGCACCTGGTGCGCCGTGCGGCCCCAGCTTTGGCTGAGGAGTGTGCTGACATGCTGCCAATAGGCCGGTCCAGGTCCCGGTCCCGGGGCAGGCAACGGCAACAGATTTTCTTCCGCCAGCGAGTTGTCGGCAATGGGCGTCACCTCGGGTGGAAGGTCATCGTCTCCGGCGTCTTCTTCGCCGGGTTCGTACAGACGTGGAGGAGGACGATCGGCGTGGTTACTTTGCGGTGTTGGTGTTCCCAAGGTGACATAGATGATTCGTTTCATCACCCGTTCCGGTTTCTTGTCGGCCTGAGCCCGAGCGAATGTGACTTGGATGCGCGCGGCTTTTGGAGACACGGAGAGTTTTCCCGGGGCAATGGGTTCGAGAATGGCGGTGGCGTGCATTTCCATGGAGCGGGAATCCGCTTCCATGGTGACGACCTGTCGTTCGAAGTGGATCGATTCACAAATGGCGATCAAGGGGGTGTGGCTCTGAACCGTTCCATAGAGCGTCAACGACAATTTCAGCGGGCTGCCAACACGGATATCTCCGGAAGCATCCAAGCCGGCAAAATCGAAGACGACCCGGTGGTTTCCCTGTGAGCCCGGTTGTCCCGCATTGGAATGGGACGCGGCGTGAAGTTCCGGCTGGAAGACAGGCCCACCCAAGCATGCCCAGAAAAGGCCGGCCATGAGGGCAACAGATCGAAAGCATGGAAGGCGCATGTTCTCGGCATCCTACTCATCGTGGCGATGGTGCGCAACCAGTTTTAACCCGGATGGACATGATCGTGTATTGGTAAATGCTTTGGGGCTTGCACGGATGGATGGCTATACGAACAGTGTTGTGCGGATCAGGATGCCCAATGTACGCAGTTGGTATAGAATAGTTCTATGAGGGCCCTGGTTAAAACAATGGCCGCTCCGGGTTTGACGGCGACGAGTTGGCCGGACCCCACTCCCGGTCCGCGCGAGGTTGTCGTCAAGGTTGCTGCGACCTCGCTGTGTGGAACTGACGCCCATATTTATCGTTGGGATGCGTGGGCTCAAGGGCGCGTGCAGCCTCCTCGTATCATTGGCCATGAGTTGTGCGGCCATGTGGTGGAGGCTGGGCGCGAGGTGTCGTTGGTGAAGGTCGGCGATTATGTCGCAGCCGAATCGCACATTACATGCGGGGTGTGTTTTCAATGCCGAACCGGGCAGGCGCATGTCTGCAAACAGTATCGAATTCTCGGCCTCGATTGCGATGGCTCGTATGCCGAGTATGTCGCACTGCCTGAAGGCGTCTTGTGGCGCACCGCTGCGGAGATTCCTCCGGAGTTCGCCTGTGTTCAGGAGCCCCTCGGAAACGCCGTCGATGCCGCTCTCGCCGAAGATCTTACCGGCCATACGGTCCTGGTAACGGGATGCGGGCCGACCGGTTTATTTGCGATCGCCATTGCTCGGGTATCGGGCGCGGCTGTCATTATCGCGACCGATACGAGCGAGTATCGGCTGGGATTGGCCAAACAAGTGGGTGCGGACCTTACGGTGAATGTGAAAACCGGTCATCCGGAGGCAGTCAATGAGGCGATTTGCGAGTTGACGGCCGGCGAAGGTGTTGATGCAGCACTGGAAATGTCGGGCGACCCGGCTGCGTTGCACCAAGCGTTTCGCGCTGTCAAGAACGGCGGGCGGGTGACCCTCTTCGGGATTCCGACCGGCCAGGTGTGCTTCGACCTTCCGAACGAAATCATTTTTAAGGGCATTCGTGTGTATGGAGTGACGGGCCGGCATTTGTTTGGGACGTGGTATAGGCTGGCGGGGCTCTTTAAGGCAGGTCTGAATATCCGACCGGTGATTACACATTCCTTCCCGATGGCCGAATTTGCGACAGGATTCAACTTAATCCAATCAGGGCAATGCGGGAAAGTGGTGTTGATTCCGTGATGCAGGCCTAGGCTCAGGTTGAGGCTAAGTTTTTCATCTTAACCTCAGCCTGAGCCTCAACATTCGAGGAGCCGTGGCGTACGATTCTCTCAAGAGCGTTCTTCAGCAACAGCTTGCCGACATACGCGCGAAGGGTCTCTACAAATCTGAACGGCGCATCCTGGGGCCGCAAGGCCCGGATATCCTGGTGGATCGAGGCCCAGTTCTGAATCTTTGCGCCAATAATTATCTTGGATTGGCAAATCATCCTGAGATTGTTCAGGCTGCCATGGATGGCTTGAAGACGCATGGGTACGGTATGGCTTCGGTGCGTTTCATTTGTGGCACGCAGGATCTGCACAAGCGACTGGAACGGGCAATCAGCGAGTTTCTAGGCACCGAAGACACAGTGCTCTACAGTTCCTGTTTCGATGCCAACGGAGGATTGTTCGAAGCGTTTATGGGTGAGCGCGACGCTGTCATTAGCGATGCGTTGAACCATGCCAGCCTGATTGACGGTATCCGGCTTTGTAAGGCGACACGATTGCGATATGCCCATTCGGACATGAGTGAGCTTGAAGAGCGGTTGAAGGCATCGCAAAACAGCCGGTTGCGGCTCATCGTGACCGATGGAGTGTTTTCGATGGATGGGGATCTGGCCAGGCTTGACCGGATTGTCGAGCTTGCCGAGCGGTACCATGCGGCGGTGGTGGTAGACGACAGCCATGCGACCGGTGTCCTTGGCCCTCAGGGGCGTGGCACCCCGGCTCATTACGGTCTGGCTGATCGCGTGGACATCGTTACAAGTACTCTGGGAAAGACGCTGGGTGGGGCCACGGGAGGATTTACATCAGGCAAGGCTGAGATCGTTGAATTGCTTCGCCAGCGGTCGAGACCCTATTTGTTCTCGAATGCGCTTCCGCCTATTGTGGCCACCGGAGCCTTATGTGCGCTTGATCTTGTGTCAAAAGGCGATGAGTTGCGTGAGCGGCTCCACGCCAACGCGGTGTTTTTTCGCACCCAGCTGACTGCGCTGGGATTCCGTCTCATTCCCGGCGAACATCCTATTATTCCTGTCATGTTGGGCGAGGCGGCCCTCGCCACCTCGATGGCCGAGGCGCTGCTGAACGAGGGCGTGTACGTGGTCGGATTCAGCTACCCCGTTGTTCCCGAAGGCCGGGCAAGAATTCGTGTCCAGATGTCGGCGGCCCATACGAGAGTTCAGCTGGAACAGGCTGTGGAGGCCTTTGCGAAGGTAGGCCGGGCGCTTGCCGTCATTCAGTGAAACCAGCCGATCTGAATTGACTTTTTGCAGTCGTCCCAGTATTCTCCACTCCTTTCTCAGAGAAGGAGTGAGGGGTATGAAAGTCATTCTGCAAGAGACGATGGACGGGGTGGGGCATCTCGGCGATGTCATCAACGTGGCCGATGGATTTGCCAGGAACTTCCTGCTGCCTCGCCGTAAAGCGGTTGAAGCTGACAGCCGGAGTATCAAAGCCTTCGAGCACGCTAAACGGGCGGCGGCGGAAAAGGCCAAGAAGGAAAAGCTGGAGATCGAAACCCATGCCAAGAAGGTGTCGGCTGTAACGCTGACCATCGAGGCGCAAGTGGGAAAAGACGACAAGATGTTCGGCTCGGTGACGGTTAAGGATATCGCCGAAGGGTTGGCTGCCCAAGGCTTTACCGTGGATCGCCGGAAGATTCAATTGGGGCAGCCGATCAAGGAATTGGGAACCGTTGCGGTGCCCATCAAGATGCCGAGAGATGTGACGGCCACGGTGACCGTGTGTGTGGTGAAGAAGCAGGAAGTTGAAGCACCGGCCCAGCCGTAGGACAAGAGAGAACGAGATGTACGAAGGAATCGGATCAGTGGACACTCTGAAAAACGCGGACCCCGATGTCTACGCGGCGATTGAGGCAGAAGAAACGCGGCAGCGAGACAAGCTGCTCTTGATTGCCTCGGAAAATTTTGCCAGTCCTGCTGTGTTGGCTGCGCAGGGGTCTGTGCTGACGAACAAGTATGCAGAGGGGTATCCCGGAAAACGGTACTATGGCGGGTGTCAGCACGCCGACACGGTCGAAGACCTGGCGATTCAGCGGTGCAAGGAGATCTTCGGAGCCGAGCACGTCAATGTGCAGCCGCATTCCGGTTCACAGGCCAACATGGCGGCCTACCTGTCGGTATTGAAGCCGGGTGACACGATTCTCGGGATGGATCTGGCCCAAGGCGGGCATCTGACCCATGGCAGCAAAGTTAATTTCTCCGGGATTCTCTTTCGCGTGTTTTCATACGGAGTAGACAGGCAGACAGAAACGATCGATTATGATGCGGTGCAGAAAGCCGCCGAAGAATGCAGGCCCCGCATGATCGTGGTCGGTGCCAGTGCCTATGCCCGCGTATTGGACTTCCCGCGATTTCAAGCCATCGCCAAATCGGTTGGCGCCTATTTGCTGGTCGATATTGCCCACATTGCCGGTCTTATTGCCGCAGGGCTGCATCCCAATCCCGTACCCTATGCGGATTTTGTCACTACGACGACCCATAAGACTCTTCGGGGCCCGCGCGGCGGGGTCACGATGTGCAAGGCCGAGTATGCGAAGGGCGTCGACAAGCTGGTATTCCCGGGCCTGCAGGGCGGGCCTCTCATGCATGTGATTGCGGCCAAAGCCGTCGCGTTCAAGGAAGCCTTGTCTCCCTCGTTCAAACGCTACCAGCAGCAGGTCCTGACCAATGCGAAAGCGTTGGCACAG
>JABMDE010000062.1:0-3192 GCA_015904055.1 Nitrospira sp.
GTGCCGTTCCACGGAATTCTGCATCATCGTATGTGTGTGTGACGATACCAAAGACACGGAGATCCGTTCCTGCTTATGACCCGATCAGGAACGCAGGCGAGTGCCATAGGACGCAAACAGTTCCCCTGTGAGACGGCCCAGGTGGCCGGGATCCGCGGGGAGTTTGCGCCTGATGTAGTCGTTGAGAATACGGCCATCGGCGGTCTTATGGATCTGCGGGTGCCGGAGATTCATACGGTACCGCTGGATGGCGTCGGCGACGCGGCTGATGAAGACCACCGTGCCGTCCGGTTCGATCCGTTCGACGATGCCGACGTGGGTCAGCGGGTCATTCCGTTCTCCATCTCCATTAAAGTCCCAGGTATTGTCAAAAAACACCAAGTCTCCTGGCTGGGTTGCCGGCCCCTGGTGGAGGATGCCCTGTCGGCGCACATGGTCATAAATGAGCCGGACTCCGTTTGCTTTGGGAGTGTCGGCGTCGGTGTCGTAGAGATCGATACCGTGTTTCAGAAAGACCGCGCGTGTGACACCGGCACAGTCGTAGGCGATCTTTCGGCCGTTGCTCGTGATCGTCGTCGCCCCGACGAGTGTGGCTGCCGTTTGTACGATCGTCGATCGGCTGGGGCCCGTCAGGCCGGATGGGCAACAGAGGCGGTGTGCCGTGATCGACATCTGCGGAGGTTGGTTTGGCAGCGATCGTTGAGGGGATTCCATTGATGGCGTTGCACAGCCGACGAGCGTTGCGATGGCGAGGGTTCCAATGATGACGAAGAGTTGCATGGACATTACCGTACGTTGACGAACCGGCCGTCAGCCATCTGCCGAAGTGCGTCGATATCTTCGCGCCGCGTGACGGAGAGCGGCATCGTGTGAGTCAGTTCTTCGATCAATAGATCCGTGGTGAGCGGTGTTTTCTGATGGAGGGCGCGATAGAGCGACGCGACAACCGCTTGTTCGATCTCGGAGCCGCTGAAGCCGTCGCTGGCACTGACGATCTTGACGAGATCGAAGCGTGTGCGGTCCTGCTTGCGGAGGCCCAGGTGAATGTTCCAGATGGCCTCCCGTTCGGCGTCGTCCGGAAGATCCACGAAAAATATTTCGTCAAACCGGCCTTTGCGAAGGAGTTCCGGAGGAAGGGAGGAGAGATCGTTCGCGGTGGCCACGACGAACACCTCTTGTTTCTTCTCTTGCAGCCATGTGAGAAAGGCCCCGAACAGCCGCCGGCTCAAACCTGCGTCGGCGTCGCCGCTTCCGCCTCCTGCGACCATCGCCTTTTCGATTTCATCGACCCACAGGACGATCGGCGACAACGATTCGGCCGTCTCAATCGCCTTGCGGAAGTTTTTTTCCGATTCGCCGACAAACTTGTCGAACAGGCGGCCTGCATCGAGTTTCAGGAGCGGCAGCTGCCATTCACGCGCGATAGCTTTCGCGGCGAGCGATTTGCCGCATCCCGGTACGCCGACGAGCATGATGCCGCGAGGCGGTGTCAGGTTTAACGCTTTGGCCTCCGCGGTAAACCCGACTTTCGCGCGTTCCAGCCAGGATTTCAGGTTGACGAATCCTCCCAACTCGAATCGATTGTCTTCGAGCGGATAGTACTCCAGAAGGCCGCCGTCCTTGATCGCCTGCACCTTGCGTTTCAGTATGTTCTGTACGTCATCGGCCGAGAGGGTGCCGTCCTCGACGAGACACTGCGTGACGATCTGACGGGCTTGGTGAAGGGTTAACCCCTGCAAGGCGCGCAGGATGGCGTCGCGTTCCTGAGCCGAAGGACCCTGCTGGGCCGTATTGGAGTCGCCGATGGAACTGAGGATGCTTTGGACTACGGTTGTCGATCGGGGCCGGCGCGGAGACATTTTGGGCCCCAGCGATTGCAGCACGCTTCGAAGCATGGATTGCAGTTCGTCTCGATCCGGCAATCGCAGGTCCAGCCGAACGGTGAGCTTCTCAATGTCGAGCGGCAGCGTAATAGGGTGGCCGGTGATCACACAGGTTGCCCGAGAGCGACTGAAGACGGTTCCGACTTCACGGAGCTGGCGGGCGACCGGCGGCTCTTGCAGATGAGGCGCAAGGTCCTTGAGCCAGAAGACCGCCTCCACGGTCAAGGTCTGAAGGTGTTGGAGCACGGCCAACGGCGTGGCGGTCATTTTGCTGAGCGTGGGCTCGTCGGCACGGGTGAGTCCTCTGGTCACGGACCATTCAAAGAGCGGCATCCGCTCTTGCGCAGTCACCGATTGCAGGAGATCGGACACCCGTTCTTCCTCCACCGTCTCAATGATGATGAGCGGGTGGCAGGACCGGATCAGGGTTCGGAGATCGTGTACGCTGGTGGAGAGGGCCATAGCGGAGAAATGCTAGCACGGGGTTTGGCTTCGACCAAGAAAAGCGTGCTTTGCTGCGTCGCATGGCAATCGCAGAGTCAGGAAGACCATGTCGGCTAGGTTGCTAAGTCTTATTGGCGGGTTCGAGCGCTTTACTAATATCCCCGATCAGGCGGCGTTCGATCTCGGCGGTTTCCTCGGCGCTCACGCTCAGGATACGTCCGCCTTGAGCGACCTTCTCAAATTCAGCCTTGACGCCCAGTTTAGTGGCATTGCCGGACAGGGCTTGGAGGGAGATGAGATATTGGTTTCGAAATCCGGCGACTTCCAATGACGTGGGTGTCGAGACTTTGCGATCCGTCACGAAGACGGCTTTCTGGTCCATTTTGATGCCGGCCTTGAGTTGATAGCCGTTACGCGCAAGCGACTCCTCAACGACTTTGCTGACGGCGCCTAAGGGGCGGGGGAGCGTCTCGAACTGTGCGCCCTTGTCGTCGATCTTGAGATTCTGCGCTGCTCGGGCCGCTGCCATTTGTTGGACTTCCACGTTCATGCGCTTGGCTTGATCCACCTGAATCTCCAGCCGCTCAGCCAGGTTCTGGGTTTCTGTCTTGGATGACTCGGCGGCGTGCTTGGCATCGCGGAGTTCTTGATTGAGCAGATCGATCTGCTGCTGCATGACCTTGTTCCCGTCTTGCAGAGAGCTCAGTAGGGATTCCTGTTTGACCACTTGTTTTTTCAGGGTGTCGTTCTCCGCTTTGAGGGGAGCATCGTCCGGTTGACAGCCGCCCGCCGAGAATGAACACAGCATGATGGCAAGCCATGCTGCGGCGTAACCGAACTTCGTGATTGATCGGGGCACGGTGTT
>JABMDE010000062.1:3312-17148 GCA_015904055.1 Nitrospira sp.
CATAGGACGCAAACAGTTCCCCAGTGAGACGGCCTAGGTGGCCGGGGTCAGTGGGGAGCTTGCGCCTGATGTAGTCATTGAGAATACGGCCGTCGGCGGTCTTATGGATCTGCGGGTGCCGGAGATTCATGCGGTATCGCTGGATGGCGTCGGCGACGCGGCTGATGAAGACCACTGTGCCGTCCGGTTCGATCCGTTCGACGATGCCGACGTGGGTCAGCGGGTCATTCCATTCTCCATCTCCGTTGAAGTCCCAGGTGTTGTCAAAAAACACCAAGTCTCCGGGCTGGGTTGCCGGCCCCTGGTGGAGGATGCCTTGTCGGTGTACATGGTCATAAATGAGCCGGACGCCGTTCGCATTGGGATCGTCGGCGTCGGTGTCATAGAGATCGATACCGTGCTTCAAGAAGACCGCACGTGTGACACCGGCGCAATCATAGGCGATCTTTTGGCCTTTGCTCGTGATCGTGGTCGCACCTATGAGCGTGGCCGCCGTCTGTACGATCATTGATCGGCTGGGGTCCTGCAGGCCGGATGGACAACAGGGGCGGTACGCCGTGATCGACATCTGAGGAGGTTGGTTCGACATCGATCGTTGAGGGGATTCCATTGATGGCGTCGCGCAGCCGGCGAGTGTTACCACGGCGATGGTCCCGATGATGAAGAAGAGTCGCATCGATGTCACCGTACGTTGACGAACCGGCCTTCAGCCATCTGCCGAAGTGCGTCAATATCTTCGCGCCGTGTGACGGAGAGCGGCATTGTGTGAGTCAGTTCTTCGATCAACAAATCCGTGGTCAGCGGTGTTTTCTGATGGAGGGCGCGATAGAGCGACGCGACGACCGCTTGTTCGATCTCGGAGCCGCTGAAGCCATCGCTGGCGCTGACAATCTTGACGAGATCGAATCTCGCGCTGTCCTGCTTGCGGAGGCCCAGGTGAATGTTCCAGATGGCCTCCCGTTCGCCGTCGTCTGGAAGATCGACGAAAAATATTTCGTCAAACCGGCCTTTGCGAAGGAGTTCCGGAGGAAGGGACGAGAGATCGTTTGCGGTGGCGACGACGAACACCTCTTGTTTTTTCTCCTGCAGCCAAGTGAGAAAGGCGCCGAAGAGCCGCCGGCTCAAGCCCGCGTCGGCGTCGCCGCTCCCGCCACCTGCGACCATCGCTTTTTCAATTTCATCGACCCATAGGACGATCGGTGACAACGATTCGGCCGTCTCGATCGCCTTGCGGAAGTTTTTTTCCGATTCGCCGACGAACTTGTCGAACAGCCGGCCTGCATCGAGTTTCAGGAGCGGCAGCTGCCATTCACGCGCGATGGCTTTCGCGGCGAGTGATTTGCCGCAGCCGGGCACGCCGACGAGCATGATGCCGCGAGGGGGTGTCAGATTCAACGCCTTGGCCTCCGCGGTAAATCCCACCTTCGCGCGTTCCAGCCAGGATTTCAGATTGACGAATCCTCCTAACTCGAATCGATTGTCTTCGAGCGGATAGTACTCCAGAAGGCCGCCGTCCTTGATCGCCTGTACCTTGCGTTTCAGAATGTTTTGCACGTCATCGGCCGAAAGGGTGCCGTCCTCGACCAGACATTGCGTGACGATCTGGCGGGCTTGATGAAGGGTCAAGCCCTGCAAGGCGCGGAGGATGGCGTCGCGTTCCTGAGCCGAAGGACCTTGCTGGGCCGTCTTGGAGTCGCCGATGGAACTGAGAATGCTTTGGACCACGGTAGTCGATCGGGGTCGTCGCGGAGACATTTTCGGCCCCAGCGATTGCAGCACGCTTCGGAGCATGGCTTGCAGTTCTTCGCGATCCGGCAATTGCAGGTCCAGCCGAACTGCGAGCTTCTCAATATCGAGCGGCAGCGTAATAGGGTGGCCGGTGATCACGCAGGTTGCCCGAGACCGGCTGAAGACTGTTCCGACTTCCCGGAGCTGGCGGGCAACCGGCGGTTCTTGCAGATGAGGCGCAAGGTCTTTGAGCCAGAAGACCGCCTCTACGGTCAAGGTCTGGAGGTGTTGGAGCACGGCCAGCGGCGTGGCGGTCATTTTGCTGAGCATGGGTTCGTCGGCGCGGGTGAGTCCTCTGGTAACAGACCATTCGAAAAGCGGCATCCGCTCTTGCGCGGTCACCGATTGCAGGAGATCGGACACCCGTTCTTCCTCCACCGTCTCAATGATGATGAGCGGGTGGTAGGAACGGATCAGGGTTCGGAGATCATGTACGCTGGTGGAGAGGGCCATAGCGGAGAAATGCTAGCACGGGGTTTGGCTTCGACCAAGAAAAGCATGCTTTGCTGCGTCTGGTGGTGATTGCAGCGGAAGAGTTCATGAATTATGAGGGCTAGGTCTTGCTGGAGGCTTCGAGCGCCTTGCTGATTTCGCTGATCAGGCGGCGCTCGATTTCGGCGGTCTCTTCGGCGCTCACGCTCAGGATACGCCCGCCTTGCGCCACCTTCTCGAATTCGGCCTTGACGCCGAGTTTGGTGGTGTTGCCGGGCAAGGCTTGCAGAGAGATGAGATATTGGTTTCGAAATCCGGCGACTTCCAATGATGTGGGTGTCGAGACTTTGCGATCCGTCACGAAAACGGCTTTCTGGTCCATTTTGATGCCGGCCTTGAGTTGATAGCCGTTACGTGCAAGCGACTCCTCAACGACTTTGCTGACGGCGCCTAAGGGGCGGGGGAGTGTCTCGAACTGTGCGCCCTTGTCGTCGATCTTGAGATTCTGCGCCGCTCGGGCCGCTGCCATTTGTTGGACTTCCACGTTCATGCGCTTGGCTTGATCCACCTGCATCTCCAACCGCTCAGCCAGGTTCTGGGTTTCTGCCTTGGATGATTCGGCTGCGTTCTTTGCATCACGGAGTTCTTGATTGAGCAGATCGATCTGTTGCTGCATGACCTTGTTCCCGTCTTGTAGAGAGCTCAGCAAGGATTCCTGTTTGACCACTTGTTTTTTTAGGGTGTCGTTCTCAGCTTTGAGGGGAGCATCGTCCGGCTGACAGCCCGAGACGATTAAGAGGCAGGCTGCGGCCCCGATCCACAGCAGCCGGCAGTTCGAATAAGCATGATCATGCACGCGATGTCCCTCCGGATGAATGGGCCGATTATCCCTGCTTGGCAGCAACTTGTCCATGTGAATTCACGAGTTTGACCGCTACTGCTGACTGTCGTTATGCTGCCTGCATGAATCATCACACGATGGCAGGGATCGTGGTGTTGTGCGCCGGTCTGTTCTCCAACGTGGTCTGTGCGGCAGAGCAGAGGTCGGCTACTGACGTCATTCCCGCCGAGGATTATGCGCTGTACGATCAGACCATCGAGAGCATATTTCTAACTTCATACACCAGGTTGGTAGTGATCGAGCGTATGACGGTCGTCCGGCTGTTGCCGGATCAGCAGGAGCTGATAACGATCGGATCTTTTCACGATCGGAACTTTTTCATGGGTCGGCTGCCGGCTGACCTTGTGAGGGATTTTGTCGGAGCCAACCGCGAAGCCGGCCGGCTTGAAGGCCGGTTCCAATTTGGGGTTCGCTATCGATTTGTCACGGGACGATTGATTGAAGAACCGGAGGTGTCCGCTGCTGTCCCCGTGCAAGCCGTGCCGGTGTTGGAGCGGTTGGCCTTCTCGCGGGTGGGGCGGACGCTTCGGAAGGATCAGGCGCTGGTGTATGTCGAGCAGAGGCGCCCTGACGAAACAGGCGCAGGTTTTCTCGTCTGGTTCCATCAGAAAGGGCGGGAGTGGACGATCGTCGATACCGAAGTGGTCTGGACCATCCAGGGCGGACAGCGCCAGTAGCTTGCGCAGCAAGGCCGCCGGACTGTAGCATGGCGCGCTATTGGGGCGGTTTATCGACAAGATCAGATTGCGGAATGCAGGCCAGATCCAGGACTATAACTACATAACCGTGGGGTTCGATAAGTACCTGGCTGACTTTTTGGGCATTGATGCGAAGGCATTCGAGCAGCGGGTGTTGGCCGGCGGGACGGATGAGGAATTGCTCGCGTGGGTTCACGCCAATGGAAATTCCGTGACGGAAGCGGACAAAACCTACTCAAGGCCGGGCCAAAGGACGAGGATACTCACCAGCGGTTTCAAGGCCGGCTGCACGATATTGCCGTCAACCGTGGCGTGCCGATTTCTGCTCTTCCTCCGGTATCCACCTGGGCCGATGTCATAGAGTTGGATGAAGGCCGAATGTAGCTGATCAATTGGCTAGTCTTGGCTGAGGCAAGAATGGAGACGCAATTAACCATTCTGCCACGGTCGTGATCGATGGCGGTCTGAGCTAAGGGTGCGATCACCTAGTTCCCCTTAAAACGCGCTGGTGTTCTCAAAACAAGTTTGGCATCAGGCTTGCGTAATCGGCTTGGGAACATCGAAGATTCCTGATGAGATCAACCTCTATTGTGAAAGGATCAGTATGATGATGAAGACAGTCTCAACTATTACAGCAGCCGCAGCGTTACTGGCATTCTCGAATGTGTTTGCTCAAAGTGAAGCTCCGGCACCGGTTGCTCCGGCTCCGTCGGCTGCGGCCACATCGGCTCCTGCTCCGATTCCGGCTCCCGCCCCTACAATGGAAGGTAGTAAGAAGGGTGAGAAGTCTGAGGTTGGGGATGAACAGGAGGGGAAGGGCCGAGGGAAGGGAAAACACAAAGGGAAGGGCCGTGAGAAAGGCGGCGACAAAATGCGCGGATTAGATCGGGCGGATGAAGTGGCCGGCGAGCATGGCAAGCAAGGGCGTGACAACGCCCGTAGCCGTGGAAAGCGTGGGAACGACTAAGCAAGGTTTCTCGCAGGAGCTTCTTAATACAGCGGCCGGTCCTTATAGGCCGGCCGCTTTTTCATGTCGCGAGTAGGATCAGAGGGCATAGGCCGTACTGTTTGCTAGACAGCTGGAAGGGACAAGAGCTTCTTCATCTCGCAGTGGGCCATGACGACTTCAGGGGCGCGTTGAAGGGCTTCGTAGTAGCTGCGCTCAAAGCCGTCGCCCAATTCAGAGGGACGGATCAGAACCCGCACTTCAGCCAGAAGGCTCGCCACATCGTCCACGGTAAGGCTTTTCTCATCGTCCAGCAATTCGTCGATTCGGACGACCAGATTGGACAGGGGATGGAGCCAGGTAAACCACGGATCGTTCATCACCAACTGCAGCAATTGTCCCGTCGAATCGATGCGTCCATAAATCCGCTCAAAGGTCAGCTGCTCGGCAACGATCAGGGCTTTATGCAATCCCAACAGCCCATGCCGCGCATCGGTGAGCGTTCGGCGGAGGGGGGTGGTTTCCCGGACACGCAGTTGTTTGGATGATGTCGACATTGGGTAATTCTAGCAGGTGATTTCAAAAATGGAGGCCAAGAAATTGCGGCGCATCATTTTTTATTCTTGCCACGATTCCTTATCGGTTGCTACAAGCCGGGGCTGTAATGAAAAGAAGCAGACAAGGCGTTTGTATGACAAAAGTTCTACAAACTTGTTGACTTGGTGTGTGGGCTAGATCTTCAAGCAGGCGGCAGAATATCCAGTATTTTTCTTAAGAGGGCAGGCGAGTGCCATAGGACGCAAACAGTTCCCCAGTGAGACGGCCTAGGTGGCCGGGATCAGTGGGGAGCTTGCGCCTGATGTAGTCGTTGAGAATACGGCCGTCGGCGGTCTTATGGATCTGCGGGTGCCGGAGATTCATGCGGTACCGCTGGATAGCGTCGGCGACGCGGCTGATGAAGACCACTGTGCCGTCCGGTTCGATCTGTTCGACGATGCCGACGTGGGTCAGCGGGTCATTCCATTCTCCATCTCCGTTGAAGTCCCAGGTATTGTCAAAAAACACCAAATCTCCAGGCTGGGTTGCCGGCCCCAGGTGGAGGATGCCTTGTCGGCGCACATGGTCATAAATGAGCCGGACGCCGTTTGCATTGGGATCATCGGCGTCGGTCTCATAGAGGTCGATGCCATGTTTCAAGAAGACCGCGCGTGTGACACCGGCACAGTCATAGGCGATCTTTCGGCCTTTGCTCGTGATCGTCGTCGCACCGACGAGTGTGGCCGCCGTCTGGACAATCGTCGATCGGCTGGGGTTCGTCAGGCCGGATGGGCAATAGGGGCGGTGCGTCGTGATCGACCTTTGAGGAGGTTGGTTCGACATCGATCGTTGAGGGGATTCCATTGATGGCGTCGTGCAGCCGACAAGCGTCACTACGGCGATGGTTCCGATGATGAAGAAGAGTCGCATCAGCGTTACCGCACGTTGACGAACCGGCCTTCAGCCATCTGTCGAAGTGCGTCGATATCTTCGCGTCGCGTGACGGAGAGCGGCATCGTGTGAGTCAGTTCTTCGATCAACAGATCCGTGGTCAGCGGTGTTTTCTGATGGAGGGCGCGATAGAGCGACGCCACGACCGCTTGTTCGATCTCGGACCCGCTAAAGCCGTCGCTGGCGCTGACGATCTTGGCGAGATCGAATCGCGTGCTGTCCTGCTTGCGGAGGCCCAGGTGAATGTTCCAGATGGCCTCTCGTTCGCCGTCGTCCGGAAGATCGACAAAAAATATTTCGTCAAACCGGCCTTTGCGAAGGAGTTCCGGAGGAAGGGAGGAGAGATCGTTCGCGGTGGCGACGACGAACACCTCTTGCTTCTTCTCCTGCAGCCAGGTGAGAAAGGCGCCGAACAGTCGCCGGCTCAAGCCTGCGTCGGCGTCGCCGCTCCCGCCTCCTGAGACCATCGCCTTTTCGATTTCATCGACCCACAGAACGATCGGCGACAACGATTCGGCCGTCTCGATCGCCTTGCGGAAGTTTTTTTCAGATTCGCCGACGAACTTGTCGAACAGACGGCCGGCATCGAGTTTCAAGAGCGGCAGCTGCCATTCACGCGCGATAGCTTTCGCGGCGAGCGATTTACCGCAACCGGGCACGCCGACGAGCATGATGCCGCGAGGCGGTGTCAGATTTAACGCCTTGGCCTCTGCGGTAAATCCGACCTTCGCACGTTCCAGCCAGGATTTCAGATTGACGAATCCTCCCAACTCGAATCGATTGTCTTCGAGCGGATAGTACTCCAGAAGGCCGCCATCTTTGATCGCCTGCACCTTGCGTTTCAGAATGTTCTGCACGTCATCGGCCGAAAGGGTGCCGTCCTCGACGAGACATTGCGTGACGATCTGACGGGCTTGGTGAAGGGTCAATCCCTGCAAGGCGCGGAGGATGGCGTCGCGTTCCTGAGCCGAAGGACCCTGCTGGGCCGTCTTGGAATCGCCGATGGAACTGAGAATGCTTTGGACTACGGTGGTCGATCGGGGCCGGCGCGGAGACATTTTGGGCCCCAGCGATTGCAGCACGCTTCGGAGCATGGATTGCAGTTCGTCTCGATCCGGCAATCGCAGGTCCAGCCGAACCGCGAGCTTCTCAATGTCGAGCGGCAGCGTAATGGGGTGGCCGGTGATCACGCAGGTTGCCCGAGAGCGGCTGAAGACGGTTCCGACTTCCCGGAGCTGGCGGGCGACCGGCGGCTCTTGCAGATGAGGCGCAAGGTCCTTGAGCCAGAAGACCGCTTCCACGGTCAAGGTCTGGAGGTGCTGGAGCACGGCCAACGGCGTGGCGGTCATTTTACTGAGCGTGGGCTCGTCGGCGCGGGTGAGTCCTCTGGTAACGGACCATTCAAAGAGCGGCATCCGCTCTTGCGCGGTCACTGATTGCAGTAGATCGGACACCCGCTCTTCCTCCACCGTCTCAATGATGATGAGCGGGTGACAGGACCGGATCAGAGTGCGGAGATCGTGTACGCTGGTTGAGAGGGCCATAGCGGAGAAATGCTAGCACGGGGTTTGGCTTCGACCAAGAAAAGCGTGCTTTGCCGCGTCGGGCGGTAGTTACAGCAGCCACGAAGGCAATGCCGGCTAGATTTCTAGGTCTTGCCGTGACTTTCAATTGCCTTGCTGATTTCCCCGATCAGGCGGTGTTCGATCTCAGCGGTTTCTTCGGCGCTTACACTCAGAATACGCCCGCCTTGCGCAACCTTCTCGAATTCGGCCTTGACGCCGAGTTTGGTGGTATTGCCGGGCATGGCTTGCAGGGAGATGAGATATTGGTTTCGAAATCCGGCGACTTCCAATGATGTGGGTGTCGAGACTTTGCGATCCGTCACGAAGACGGCTTTCTGGTCCGTTTTGATGCCTGCCTTCAGTTGATAGCCGTTACGCGCAAGCGACTCCTCGACGATTTTGCTGACGGCGGCTAAGGGGCGGGAGAGCGTCTCGAACTGTGCGCCCTTGTCGTCGATCTTGAGATTCTGCGCCGCTCGGGCCGCCGCCATTTGCTGGACTTCCACGTTCATGCGCTTAGCTTGATCCACCTGCATCTCCAGCCGCTCAGCCAGGTTCTGGGTTTCTGCCTTGGATGATTCGGCTGCGTTCTTCGCATCACGGAGTTCTTGATTGAGCAGATCGATCTGTTGCCGCATGGCCTTGTTCCCGTCTTGCAGAGCGTTCAGCAGGGATTCCTGTTTGAGCACTTGTTTTTTCAGTGTGTCGTTTTCAGCTTTGAGGGGAGCATCGTCCGGCTGACAGCCGCCCGCCGAGAAGGAACACAGCATGATGGCAAGCCATGCGACGGCGTAACCGAATTTCGTGATTGATCGGGGCACGGTGCTCCTCCTGGTGATGCGGATGATTATCCATGCTTCATGCCGGCTTGTCCATGATGGAATGTGTGAATTGACGGACTCTTTCGTCGCGACTATGCTCAGCGCAACATGAACTGCACGATGTTGCCGGCCCTATTGATACTGACCTGTCTTGCCACGCCGGGATTGCTCCTCGCAGAGGAAACGCCTGTTCCTTCAGTCGTGATCGCCGAGGATTATGCGCTGTACGATCAGACCATTGAGAGCGTCTTTCTCACGTCACACACCATGCTGGTGGTGATCGAGCGTATGACGGTCGCCCGGCTTTTTCCGGGCCGGACAGAGCCGATGACGATCGAGTCCTTTCACGATCGGAACTATTTCATGGGTCGGCTGCCGTCTGACCTTGTGAGGAGTTTTGTGGGAGCCAACCGCGAATCCGGTCGGCTTGAAGGCCGGTTCCAATTCGGGGTTCGCTATCGATTTGTCACGGGGCAGTCTCTTGAGGAACCGGAGGTGTCCGCCGCCGTTCCCGTGCAGGCCCTGCCGGTGTTGGAGCGGCTGGCCTTCTCGAAGGTGGGGCGGGCGCTTCAGCAGGATCAGGCGCTTGTGTATGTTGAGCAGATGCGCCCTGACGGAACAGGCGCAGGTTTTCTCGTCTGGTTCCATCGGAAAGGGCAGGAGTGGACGATTGTCGATACCGAGGTGGTCTGGACTCTCCGGGACAGACCGCGTCCGTAGCTTGCGTAGGAAGGCTGTCGGACGGTAGCATGGCGCGCTATGGCTGCATTGATTCGGAAAACCTTCTCGGTTCCTCCTCTTGGATGCAACTGCTCAATCATCGGCGATCCGGTTACAAAGCGGGCCATTGTGGTCGACCCCGGCGGTGACTCCGCGCGCATTCTCCAGGAAGTACAGAAGCTCGGCCTCACAGTCAGCCATATTCTGCACACTCACGCACACTTCGACCATTTTCTTGCTTCCGGAGCGATGAAGCAGGCGACAGGCGCGGCTTTGTGCCTGCACCAGGACGATCTCGATCTCTGGGAAAATCTTGAAGTGCAGTGCCGCATGTTCGGCGTGCCCTTTGTCGCCGTGCCGATGCCGGATTACTGGCTTAAGGATGAGGAGCAGGTGTTGCTTGGCGAGCATGCGCTGATCGCCCTCCACACACCGGGCCATACGCCCGGCTCAATGAGTTTTCATGCGCCGAACGAACAACTGGTGCTGGCGGGAGACACGCTGTTTCGCGGCAGCATCGGGCGGACTGATTTGTGGGGCGGGGATTTCGATACCATTGAACAATCGATCAGGGAGCGGTTGTACACCCTCGACGATGCGACGATTGTGGTGACGGGACATGGGCCGGAAACCGAAATCGGCCGGGAAAAGGAGTCGAATCAATTCTTTCGCGTGTCGTGATCCAAGACTGCCGTGGCTATTCTTTTGCCATACGCTCTTTCAGCCGTTCGATCCGCTTCTCGGTGGATTGCTTGATGAACGCCATGTTTTCGGCGAGATGCTGCCCTGCGGTGATTTTTCCTTCTTCGCGCCGTTTCTGCTGATCGAGCCCGAATTGTGCGACAAGCGGGCCGTCTTCCTGATTGAGCGCTTTCCAGATGTCGGCGCAGCGGGATTGTTTGGCGGGCGGGTACTTGTCGCAGGGCGCCTCATCCGAGATGCCATCGAGTTTCATCTTGAAGGCCTCAAAGCCGACGGCCTTCCTATTCCACCGTCAAGCAGCCAAGTCGAATACGTCGACATTCCGGCTTAATTCTTCTTCTTAATAGCTGCCGAACTCATTTCTCCTGCAGACAACCTCTGACTCAAAGTGGTTAGTCGGAATATACCGCCGGCTGATAGCTGGATAGACTGCGGGAGTCACAGCCTGTCTCGGGGGTGGCACGAGATAGTGTTGTTTGATAACCATCCCACTTTTCGGTAGAGTCCTTTTCCAACAGGCTGTTGAAGTTGCCTTGCTATGATGCAGGAGTAGCTTCCAGCAGTCTTGATAGTTAGGGTTGTCTGTGAAACCGCCTCACGAAGAATTCGTTCACTTCGCCACCTGTATGCAGCGGCTGAACAGCGCATGGGTGACCCTCAATGCTATAAAGGCCGAGCGCGACAACGCTCTTGTTGGACCTGCTTTTCGTTTTGCCCTCGTCGAGTATGCCGCACCATACAGTACATCGTACGGAACCGACAAGAAACGCTATAAGCTAAATGAATCGTACGTTCCCGTTGAGTTTCTAGAACTGCACAAGCGCATCCTCGACGCCAGAAATTCGATTCATGCGCACGCCGACATGACTGTCATGGATGCAAAGCTGTATATAACCGAAACACGAGGAATGCCCTCTGCCGTCATCTCAGGCAACTACATTCATGGGCTTGAAGAAATTGGCAACATTGAGCAGATCATTCTCTTGATTGAGGGCACCCTTCTCAACATGTATGCTGATCAGGATGACCGTCTCCGTGCGCTACAGCCATAGCCACCGCATCAAGGCGGACCGTCACCAGCGTCGCTCCGCGACACTGGTTCCGTCCGCTCATGCGGGACATTAGGAAACGCTATGGCGGAACTCATTTTTACGAATGTCTCAACCTATAGGGCGATTGCGATTGAAGCATTTGAAACGATGCGAGGTCTCGTCGAGTCTGGGCGTCGGCCAAAGGAAGATGGGTCTCCAGGCTGGATCCTGCAATTCGATCCAAACCAGAAAAGCTTTAAACAAGCAATGATTGCCATTGTCTTTACCGGGATGTGGCTAGAGGCCTTGCTGCATTTGCTGATTGTTCGTGATCATGGCGAAGAGAAGTTCAGAGAGTTCGACTTTAAGCCCTACGAAGAGAAACTCCGGCTTATTGGAATTGATGACAACTCCATTCTTGAATCCGCTGCACGATTTAGAATAGCTCGCAAAGAGCTTGTCCATGAGAAGGCTCACTTTGATACCGGCGCAACAAAAACGGCACAAGATGAGGCTCACAATGCCTACCAACTACTGTTGGCAATCGATACTGCGCTCCATGATTCGCTCGGTAGGTAAGTGGCCTAACTCTCCATCAAGGGGACTTTCCGGAGGCGGCCCGCCACTTACGTCGAGCGTTGTGCATGGGCGGCTGAGAGGGTGAACGGTTGGGTGCATACTGATGGGCGGGATCGCCCGTTGCCAATTTGGGTTCGGAAGGGGACAGACACCACGCGTGGCGCGGGGAAGGGTGTCAGTCCCCAAGCTTCGATGGGCAGGTTTCTCACATTGGCGTCAATGCTCCGCCATTCGGTCGACGATAGAAGAAGGAGTTAGAGAACAATTGCGTTGCAAGAAGAAATTGGCAGACAAGTTGAGAGGTGACTGAAGGGGGACACGCGGGTCGTCCGAAACAGACTGATCACCCTGCTGAGATGGCACTCTGACTTCTCATTTGCGAAACGACAGCCATGAACTCAACGGTGCTCATTCTTCCCGGCATCGGCAACTCCGGTCCTGAACATTGGCAAAGCCTTTGGGAACAAGCCAACCCTTCGTTTGCGCGCGTGCAGCAGCGTGATTGGGGTCATCCTGTTTGCAGCGAGTGGCGTGATGTTCTGGAACAAACAGTTGCGCGTGTTGATGGCAATGCCGTACTGGTCCTGCTCGTCGCACATTGGGCGGCGAAAACACATCTCAGAATACAAGGCGCATTGTTGGTTGCCCCACCGAATCCGGATGGACCCAACTTCCCAAGAGAAGCAGTCGGGTTTTCGCCATTGTCGCTGAAGTCACTTCCATTTCCGAGCATCGTTGTGGCAAGTACCAACGATTCCTATGGGAGTGTAGCGTTTGCAAGGTCTGCGGCTTCTGCTTGGGGTAGTCGCTTTGTAGATATTGGTCCAGCGGGCCACATCAATTCAGAAAGCGGGCTTGGAGAATGGAATGAAGGCTTGTTGTTACTCCAGCAACTTGCCGTGTAGCAACGCTATCAACCCGGATGTCGAACGGGGACAGACACCACGCGTGGTGCGGGGAAGGGTGTCAGTCCCCAAGCTCCGATAGGTTTATGACGAACTCTTGAATAACGCAGACTAGATCTTCATCGCCTCGTTCACTTCATGCAGGGTGGCTTTCGCCACTTCTGATGCCCGCCGGCTGCCGGCTTGCACGATGTCTTCGACGCGGGAGGGATCGCCGAGCAGCTTCGCGCGTGCGTCCCAGACCGGTGTCAGCTGTTCGACGACTCGATCGGCGACCTGTTTCTTGCAATCGATGCAGCCGATCGCCGCGGTCCGGCAATCCTTGTTGATCTGATCTTGAACCGGTTGCGGCGAATAGATTTTGTGAAACTCGTAGACCGGGCAGATGTCGGGATTGCCCGGATCAGTTCGGCGTACGCGCGCCGGGTCGGTGACCATGGTCTTGAGCTTCTGGCGAACGGCCGGTTCGGCGTCGGATAGATTGATCGTATTGTGATAGCTCTTGCTCATTTTCCGGCCGTCGGTGCCGAGCACTTTGGGAAACCTGGTCAGATGTTCCTTTGGTTCGGGGAATACGGTCGTCTTGTAGATGTCATTGAATCGCCGGGCGAGTTCTCTCGTCAATTCCAGATGAGGGAGTTGGTCTTTTCCTACCGGCACAAAATCCGGCTTGTATAAGAGGATATCGGCGGCCTGCAGAACCGGGTATCCGAGAAAGCCGTAGGTGGTGAGATCTTTTTCCTTAATCTCTTCCTGTTTTTCTTTGTAGGTCGGGTTGCGTTCCAGCCACGTGACAGGGGTCATCATTGAGAGCAGGAGATGCAGGATCGCATGTTCCGGAATGCGGGACTGGATGAAGATCGTACATCGTTCGGGATCGATGCCTCCGGCAAGCCAATCGATCAGCATCTCGCGCACGAATGTGCGTATGCGGGTCGTGTCGGCATAGTTGGTCGAGAGCGCATGCCAATCGGCGACAAAAAAGTAACAGTCGTACTCTGCTTGTAGCGCTTTCCAGTTTTCCAGGGCGCCCAAGTAGTTGCCCAAATGCATGAGTCCGCTAGGCTGCATGCCGCTGAGGACTCGTCTGCGCGGCGTTGTCATTGGGATCCTCCTCCGAAGCCGAGTGTCGTCGATAAGATTGTGTTTGAAAGACCTAACGCGAACGTGTTGGTGATGGTATGGATCACGCGCAGCTCCTTGTCGAAGACGATGAGGCCGACCAGAATCATCATGCCGTAGGGCTCCATGCGCAGCAGT
>JABMDE010000063.1:0-11302 GCA_015904055.1 Nitrospira sp.
CGACGACGGCGATGAGCGCCACGGACGTGAAAAAACTGGCCGACGTCGAGAAATATGTCGCCGACCCGCCAAGCACCTCGGTGCCTTCGCCGAACGGAGTTTTCACCGTATCGAGAGCCACCGACCCCACTACCAGCAATTTCCCCATGATCAGCGCGCTCCTTTCATCGGCGCCCACACCCGGCGAGTCAACAACGCAAGCTTCCGCTTGGCGGCGGCAGGCACCTGTTTCCGATCCGTGATCACTGCATGAGTCAACGCCTGATGGCAGGCGCAGTCCTGCGTCTCCGCAACCGACGGCAGCACAGCCTGGAGAATTCGCTTGGCCAATGCCACGTTTCGATGGAGCGTCTCCAGGATGGCCTCGACTGTGACCGCCTCTTCCGTCTCATGCCAGCAATCGTAATCCGTCGCCAGCGCCATCGTCGCATAACAGAGCTCCGCTTCACGCGCCAGCTTTGCCTCCGGCATATTGGTCATGCCGATGACATCGACGCCCCACTGCCGGTAGAGTTTCGACTCCCCTTTCGTTGAAAACTGCGGGCCTTCGATACACAGATAGGCGCCGCCTCGATGGAGCGTCGCCCCCAGCCGTTGGCCGGACGAGGCGAGGATGTCCAGCAGGCCGGCACAGACCGGTTCACCGAACGCCACATGCGCCACCATCCCGCCTTCAAAAAATGTGGAGGCGCGCCGCTTTGTCAGGTCGATGAACTGATCGGGGCACACCACATCGCCCGGCTTGATCGACTCTTTCATACTTCCCACCGCGCTCACGGAAATCACACGAGATACGCCCAACGACTTGAGCGCATAGATATTGGCGCGATAGTTGATCTCGCCGGGATTCAGCCGGTGGCCGCGTCCATGCCGTGAGAGAAACGCCACCCGCACCCCTCCGATCACGCCCACAATAATGGCATCGGACGGAGACCCGAACGGTGTGCGCACACGAATTTCTCGAACCGATTGGAGCCCCTCCATCTCATAGAGCCCGCTGCCCCCGATCACTCCGACTGCCGCCTGTCCGCGCATCGGCTTCCCCTTCATAGCTGTCCTTTTCCCATCGTGCTTGTCTGCATCACGCCAGACTCCAATGTTCCAAGAAATTGCTCGATCAGCAAGACGATACTCCGAACGATGCGCTCAAACGGCTCATCTTGTTCCATCGAAATCCAGTGGACTCCAGGCTCCTTCCGGAACCAGGTCATCTGCCGCTTTGCAAATCGCCGGGTATCCCGTTTGAACAACCGCACCATCTCGGCATAATCGTATTCTCCCGACACATGCGCCGCCACGTGCCGATACCCTAATCCTGTCATCGCGCCGCCGTCCCTCCGATACCCCCGATCAAGCAGCGTGCGAGTCTCTTGTACCATTCCATGAGCCAACTGCCAATCGATTCGTTCTTCGATCCGCCGGTACAACTCTTCTTTCGAACGCTGCACCCCGATCAGGAGTGCGGTGAAGGGGGCCTCCTGAAATCCATGATCCCGCTGCACCGCCGACATCGGTTGTCCCGACAAACGGTAAACCTCCAACGCGCGGATGACCTTGGCTTCATCGTTGGGATGCAGCCGTGCCGCCGTCGCAGGATCAACCCGGACCAGCTCCGCATGGAGGCGATCCCGCCCCTGTTCCCGACTCATCTGCATCAATGCGGCTCTCACATCCGGATCAGCGGGAGGAGCCGGACATAACCCCCGCACCAATGTTCGGATATACAGCCCGGTTCCTCCAACCACGAAAGGCAATCGGCTCTCGGCATACAATCGATCGATTTCCGCAAGCGCCGCCCGCCGATACCATCCGGTGTTGAAGGTCTCATCCGGATCGGCCAAATCGATGAGCCGGTGCGGAATGCCTTGGCGCTCATCCGCCGTAGGCTTGTCCGTGCCGATATCCATACCGCGATATACTTGCCTGGAATCGGCCGTGAGCACCTCCGTGCCAAGAGATTGCGCTACCTGTACGCCGAGGCGGCTCTTGCCTACGGCAGTAGGCCCAAGCAAGACAACAAGCGGACGGCGTTGGCGCACAGGGTCAGATAACTTCGGCATATCTTGATGCAATCACCGATTCGCTGCTCCGTTCTTCGTCGCTCGTATCTCGTGAAGCGTGAAGCGCAAGATGGAACGCGTGTGTCCACATCTTTGTTTGCGAAATACGAGATACGCTTCACGAGGAACGCGAGTTAACCGTGAGCTGCCGACCTACCACCCGGCCCGCCCGAACATTTTCTCCAAGTCGTCCGTGCCGAGCCGAAACACCGTGCGCCGGCCATGGGGGCAGGTTGTGATCTCTCCTTCTGTTCTCCAGTCTTCAACCAGCGCCTTGATCTCCGGCAACTCCATCGGGCGTCCAGCTCTGACGGCCCCATGACAAGCCAACGATGCCAGGACCGGACGGGCTTTCGTCTCCACGGTAGACGCATGGTCCCATTGGGCCAAATCATCGAGCAAATCTTGCAGAAACGCTTCCGGGTCGAGCTTGCCGAGCCCCATCGGCACGGCTCGAATCAACACCGCCGAGGCCCCGAACGGCTCAAGCCCCAACCCCAATTTTTCAAGCTCGCCGTGATAACGACGGAACAATGCCGCATGAGAGGGCGACAACTCGATCGAGGCCGGAAGAAGGAGCGGCTGCGACTGAATGCCTCTGGCCGTCCACGCGCGATACAGCCGCTCGAACAGGACCCGCTCATGAGCGGTGTGCTGGTCGATCACAGCCAGATCGCCTCCGATCTGAACGATCAGAAATGTCCGATTGAGCTGTCCCAGCGCCACGACTTCTCCTGAGGGAACCTTGACATAGGGCTCCGCCGTCTCACTCACAAATGCAAGCTGTGCCCCTGGCCGGGAAGAGACATCGGCCTGCCGATCCGTGCCAACGGACAACGGGATCCCCTGAGTCCCTGCGGGAGAATGCTTCGCCTGCTCCCGGGACAGGACGGAGACCGAAGTCCACGCGGGCTTGTTCCCGGATGATTCGCGCGTCGACCAAGGACCCGGCTCGATCGACACTCCTTCGACCGCTCCCATCGCCTGCCTGATCGCCCGCCGGACAAGCTGATGGATCATCTCGGCATCCGCGAACCGGACCTCCCGCTTAGTAGGATGCACGTTCACATCGACGCGATCGGGATCGACATCGAGGAACAATACAAAACACGGATGCCGGCCTTTTGGAAGAAATGCCCCATACCCCTCTGTAACCGCATGCAAGACAGCGGCATTACGCACAGGACGCCGGTTCAGAAAGAGCTCCTGTGGCGTGCGTGATGCTCGTGCATGCAACGGATCGATCGTGTATCCGCTCAGTCGCACCGTCGGCAGGGCTGCATGGACCATGACACAGTGGTCGAGAAACACCCGCTGATACACCTGACTCACTCGATCTTTTTCCAACGACACCGCCGGGTAATTCACAATCTCCGTTCCGTTATGCGTCAATCGAAAATGAACGGATGGCCAGGCCAGTGCCGCCTGCTGCACTACACGGCTGATATGGGAGAATTCTGTGGGAATCGATTTGAGAAACTTCTTGCGGGCCGGCTGATTATAAAACAACTCTGAGACTTCGATGCTGGTCCCGGCGACCGGAGGAGCCTCAACGATCTTGCCGAGTCTCCCGCCCGTCACCCGAAACTCGATACCGGCTTCGGCAGACCGTAGGGCTGTCGCCACACGTACCTGGGACACAGACGCAATGCTCGGCAGCGCTTCCCCTCGAAACCCCATCGTGCGAATGGACCACAGATCCTGATCCGAGCGAAGTTTGCTCGTCGCGTGCCGTCCAAATGCGCGCGGCGCGTCGACAGGGCTCATCCCTTCGCCGTCGTCGGTGACTCGGATGAGCGCCAGGCCTCCATCTTTGATCTCGACGGTAATTGAGCCGGCAGCGGCATCCACACTGTTGTCGATCAGTTCCTTGACCACCGCAGCCGGGCGCTCAACGACCTCGCCGGCGGCAATGCGGCTGACGACATCTTCCGGCAAAATATGAATCTTCCCGGTGCTGCCGGTTGTCAGCACGGTATGCGGCTCCTCACGCACGATGACAGGGGACACAGGCGGGACGGCAGGATGCCGTAATACTCATCTGATTTCTGCCAGCTTGTTCTTGGCCAGTTTGGATTCATCGGATGCGGGAAACTCTTCGAGCACACGTTTCAGACTCTTCCTCGATTTGACCAGATCTCCGGTTTCCGCTGTCGCCAAGCCAAGCTTATACAAGGACGCGGGAACTTTTTCATTGCCGGGATATTCCGCGACCAAATAGTCAAATGTTTGAATGGCGCGTCCATAGTCCTTCAAATTGTAATACGACTCGCCGAGCCAGTACTGCGCGTTGGGGGTCAGCGACGTACCTGAAAAGTCTTTGACGAAACGCTGGAAACCGGCCACCGCGAGTTCATATTTACCGTTGAGATAATCGTTATACGCCAAATTGAACGCCGATGTGGGCGTGATCCCCGGTGCCGTTGCAATGGCGGTTCCCGGCTCAGCCGGCTTCACTGGTTTGGAGACACGCGGCTCGGAAAACGCAGGATCGATCTTCACTGCCGGCTGCCCGGCCGTCTCTTCCAGTTTTGCCAACCGCGTCTCAATTTTTTGAAGGCGGGCGACCGCCTCATCGATCCGCTGCCGTCCGGGATCGGCATCTTTGCCCCGCTCGACCGACTCCAACCGTCTCAGCACCGCATCCACCCGCTGATGGTCCTGCTCCTGCGATCGGGAGATCGTCGAAAGCTGGTCCCGCACCTCAACAAAATCGGCGTGCTTGGCACAGCCGGTCAACAATACTATCGGGGCAAGCATCCAGAATGCGATCACGACCGGCATACAACGATCCTCCATACGGCTTACCGAACGTCTTTGAGCTGCATCAGCTTATCCGACGCCTTTCCCGCTTCGGGACTCTTCGGATACAACATCACCACCTGCTTGAATGCCGAGGAGGCCCGCTTCATATCCTTGAGGGCCAGGTAGGCATAGCCTTTCTTCAGAATCGCGGACGGCACCTTCTCGCTGCGGGGATAATCGAGCTCTACCCGATCGTAGGCATCGATGGCCTTCCCAAAATCTTTTTTCCCGTAATACGACTCTCCCTGCCAATACCGGGCATTCGGCGCCAAATCGGAGTTGGGATACTCCGAGAGAAACGCGGCGAATCCACGACGAGCGCCTTCCAAATCTCCATCTCGAAACAACGCCAAAACCTGCTCATATCGTACTCGATCCGCGGCTTCCTCCTGACCCTGGGCCGGTGCGGCTGCCGGTGATTCTTGCGGCGCGGCGATTGTGACTGAGGACGGTGTCGAAGCGGCCATTGACTGCTGCTCAGCCGGCTCCACCCCGGCATCGGGCTCGACGGCGGATCGTTGCGCCGGTTTCGCGGCCTGTGAACGAACACCCGGTTTCTGGCTGGTGCGCCCGGCTGGCTTTGTGAGAGACTCGATCCGGTGATCTTGATCATCGAGCCGCGCGGTAACCTTGTGCCCGACAGATTCAAGGGTTTTGGCCACAGATGCAATACTCTTGTTGACCTCCGCCGCATGCGCGGAGGCGGCACGCTCCCCGTGCCCCACCCGATCGTCGAGACTGGTGAGCGCTTCACGGAATCCTGTCAGGGCCTGGTTGAACTGCACGAACTTCTGTGAGATCTGATCGAGCCGCTGCTGACGGTCGGTCAATTCCTTTTGCTGTTCCTCCAGCCTGGCATCCACACGCTTCGCCAATGTGTCGTTTGTACGCTGTACGACATCCGCAATATCTTTCTTCAGCCCCCCCATGGCCTGCTCCATGGCCCGGGACAGCTCGTCAAGTTTGGCCGCCACCTTCGCATCCTGGGTATCCAGGCTTTTCTGAACCCAGGCATGCCGCGTCGTATTGTCGGCATCCATCTTCGCAGCCAATTGCTCGAGCTTCTTCGTTTGCTGTTCCGATTGCGCCAGCCGATGCTTGAGATCCTCCTGCTTTGCCTGCAGGTCCTGCGTCAGATACAGGGCCTTTTCCAATTCGCCCCGCAACTGTGGCAATTCCTGATCACGCAGGGTGGAAATCTCCTGGCTTTGCCTGGCTCGCGTCTGCGAAAACTGGTCATCCTGCTGTTTGATGCGCTGCTGAAGGACCTTCTCGGTTTGTTTCAAATCGGACTGTTGAGCCACACAACCGGAGAGAAACGCGAATGCGGCCACGATGACCACGGCCTCGGTATGTTTCATACGCCGGTGACCTCCTCTTCTTCATATGATCCTGTACGAATCATATCACGCACCCTGCCGTGCGTATGCCGCTACATCAGCAGTCATCAAAGGCCGCCGCCGTAATCCGGCCGACTACTTCCTTGCTTTGACGACCAGATGTCCACGGCGATTCTGCGAGTAACACGACTCCGTATGCTCCGTGCAAGCCGGCCGCTCTTTGCCGTACGACACCACCGACAGCTGCTTGGGGGACACCCCGAGTTCGACCAGATAGTTCCGAACCGATTTGGCGCGCTTCTCGCCCAACACCAGATTATAGGCCGAGGTGCCCCGTTCATCGCAGTGTCCCTCGACTTTCAATTGAGCGCCCGAATTCGACTTGACCCATTCTGCATTGCGGGCCAAGATCTGGCGGCCTTCTTCAGAGATGGCAAAACTATCATAGGCGAACAAGACGTCCCGCAACCCGGCAGCCGCCGAGGCGATTTGTTCGGCTCGAATCTCTTCCATCTGGCGCGAGGCGCTGCTGGAATCGGCCTTGGCTGTCAAGGTATTCCCACCGAGTCGCTCTTCAGACGGATTCTTATCCAATCCGCGCAATCCACCCGAACCATGTTGTCCGGAAAACGAGGTGTCGGGAATATTCTGGCTGACTCCACCCTCATTGGAACCTTTGCCTGCTCCCTGCTGTGCGGATTGAACATCTCCTCCGGACTGGACCGCTTTGGATGAACAACCGGATAAACCCAACAGGATCGATCCGAGAATCAATGGCGCACACATGATTGATTGCAACTGTTTCATATCCCCACTCCCTCCCGTAATTAAAGAGTTGCTCCCTCTTTCATACAGGGAAGGCCACTGTCGTGCAAGACCCCGCCGTGCTTTTACGACGCAGGCGACCAGGTTGGCGCACTGTTGTGCGTTCCAGTGAACGTGATCCGTTCAAGATCTTTTCCGTCGGCATTGATCATATAAATCTGACTCTTCCCTCCGGCCGTCGAACTGAAGACAAGATGCCGTCCGTCCGGAGACCAGGATGGAGAATCATCGACGCCTGGCCCACTCGTCAGTTGTACGCGTTTTTGGCCGTCCGGAGTGATCAAACAAATCTTGTACTCTTTCTTCGGGCTTCGGCAGACATAGGCGATCCAATTGCCTCGAGGCGACCAGGCCGGCGCGGCATTATAGTCTCCTTCGAATGTCAGCCGGCGCACGTTGGTTCCATCCATACTCATGAGAAAAATCTGCGGCCCGCCGCTTCTGTCGGACGTAAAGACCAGTTCTCGCCCGGACGGAGACCACGACGGCGAGAGATCGCCGCCGGCATGCACCGTCAACCGCTGCATCGCCTTTGTGCGTGTGTCCAAGCTGTAGAGATCAGAGTTGCCCTCGTGGCTGGATGCAAACGCCAGGAAGTTTCCATCGGGCGACAGGGCCGGGGTAATATTGAGTCCGCTCAACGAGACGAGCGTCCAGCGCTTTCCTGTCGCCAACTCGATCATGTCGATGTTTTGTGTGTTCCGATTGCGATAGGACGTGAACACGAGGAACCGCCGGTCCGGCGACCATTTGGGCATGAGATTTAAAAATCCATCGGCCGTCAGCTGGCGCGAATCGTATCCGTCGTAGTCCATCACGAACAATTCACGCGCCGCTCCCTGCTCGGACACATACGCAATTTTCGTCCGGGCGATGCCCGGCTCTCCCGTGTACCGAAACACCAGTTCGTCGGCAAAGCGATGCGCCATCAGCCGCACGACGGACGTGGCGCCTGCATAGCGTTTGCCGCCCACCATTTCATCATTGCCCGCATCGTACACATACCCGTCCATGTTGACATCGGGGTCTTTGGCGTCGTTCGTCATCCCGGCCTTGCCCCACACGATGACGGACACGCCCTGCTCAGCGGCTTTCTTGAATTCAGGATCCGGCACGGCTCCCAAGCTGCCAACCTTGATCCCGATGCTGGGCAAGTCGACAAGAGAGAAAACCAGCGACCGGCGAATATCCGCCTTCAGCACTTCTTCGATACGGTTCCCCAGCCTGATTCGTCCTTCGGGCGATTCGGGACCGCCGCTGTTGTCGATCCCTGCGACTCCCAACGGGATCTTTTGAAAGTCCGGCCTGGTCGCCTCGAGAAATACATCCGTCGCGCCGGACTCGATAATCCAGGCGAGCCCGACCGACAGACATAAGCTGATGACGACGACAATTCGAAATGTCATGTCCTACCCCTGTGATTCGCCGATGGTAAATGTGAAATGGGCGTCGAAATACGCCTCGGTCAATTCCGGAGGAAAAACCGGCAAGGGAGTCGCACTAAGCACCGCCCGTTTTCCGGCCAGGTCGTAGTACTCATTGCCGGACGATTGCTCGATCGCCACCCCGGTCACCGATCCATTCCGATGCAGTCTGAATTGCACAATGACCACATACCCCTGACCGGCCGCATCGACCGGCGGCGCATTCCAGAAACTACTGATTCGCTGCCGCACGCGCCCCAGATATGCGTTTGACCCCGGCGCCACTCCAGGAACTTTGAGCGTCGTATCAACAGCCTTGATACTCGGTGCCTTCGCTTCGACATGAGGCGCAGGCTTCGGCGCGATGTCGGCCGGCGCCGCCTTCGGAAGCTCGAACTTTTTGATCCTCTTGAACTCCTCATCCAGCTCTTTATTCAAATCGTCCGTGAGAGACGACTGCGGTTTGGCTTCCGGATGCTTGATCCGCTCTGTCGCCTCAGTGACGACCGGAACATCGGGCAACTTGATTGGCTGTTTCTTCGGTTTTTCTGTCAGGCTGAAGTCTCCAAATTTTGGCGCATGGGCCGGTAGTGAGATGCCCTTCATGACATCGCCCATGACATCGTTGGACCGCGGTTTCACAGGTGCAGGCGCCGGGGCCGGTGCCATTTTTGCGGGTGGGGCAGGTCTGGCAGGTGGAGCAGGCGCAGGAACCTCCGCTGCTTTGGGCTCGCTCTTTTGCGGGTCGTCGACATGCACCGGCGGAGCCGGCATCGTGGCAAGCGCAATCTCGATAGATGCCAGAGGCCGTTCACCATGATTGGGCAGGCGAATCCACGAGACCACCGCCAGTATACACACATGCACAACGAGGGAAATCACCACCGCACGCCACAAGCGGCGACTCAAATCCGTCTGCCGCTCATCGCTCAACCAAAAATCAGCCGATCCTGAGGCCTGTGCCATGAATGTCTGCCTCTATGCTCCTTCGCCGAATACCCCGTAGCTCGAACCGGAAATACTGGCGGGATGAACCCTCCGTAGCCGCAGCGAAGGAGGGAGGTCGTTTCTGGGAATGTTACACGATAGAGCGCAGCGTCCGACCGTCATAGCCGAAAGTGCGACTTCGGCGGAGCAAACTGCTGCGGAGCGCTTCATTTTTTGCGCGCTGATGTCACAGCATCGACAACGCGCTCGGGACCGGCTGGATCGGTCACCATACCGAGCTTTTCAATGCCGGCTTTCTTGACTCCATCCATGACCTGAATGACCACGCCATACGGCACATCGCGATCAGCCCGCAGGTAGAGCGACACATCCTTGTGCTCCTCTTTAAGCAGGCGGAGCTTGCGCTCCAACTGCGCGATACTCACCTGGTCTTTATCGAGGTAGAGCCGCTGATCTTTTTCGATCGCAAGCACCGCCCGGATCTCCGGCTTGATTGTATTTGAAGCGGAGGTCGGCAGCTTGATGTCCATCCCGCGATAAAGCATCGGGGCCGTCACCATGAAGATCACCAGCAGCACCAGCACGACGTCGACGAGAGGGATGACGTTGATTTCGGCCAAAAACCGCCGCTGCCTGTTTTCAAGCATCATCCCTTCACTCCCACAGGAACAGGAGCAACCGAAGCCACCGGCTTCGGTTTAGCCGGAAGCAGCGCGAGCAACTCGACCACCACAGAATCCATATGGAACGCCGCGCGACGGATGCGCGTCAGAAAGTAGTTGTAGGCGATGACGGCGGGAATCGCCGCAAACAATCCGGCCGCTGTCGCGATCAATGCCTCCGACACACCGGGCGCCACGGCGGCAATACTGGCCGTGCCTTGCGCGCCGATTTCACGAAACGAATCGATAATCCCCATGACCGTGCCGAGCAATCCCACAAACGGGCTGATATTCCCGGTCGTCGCCAGAAACGGTAAAAACGATTCCAGCTTGGCAATTTGACCTTGGGCAATGTGCGCGCCGGTCCGTTCCACGACATGCCGATCGATCGTCGACGCTCCATCGCCGTCATACGATGCCCGGCCTGCTCCAGATACGTGGCCCAGCCGTTCGGTCACAGCATGGAAAATTCTTGCGCAGGGACTCCCACTCGTCCGCTGAGCATGCCGCGTGACTTCATCGAGATCTTTGGCTTTCGACAGCACCGCCATAAACCGGCGGTCTTCTTCGTCAACCCTACGAAAGGTATTCCACTTAAAGAGAATGATGCCCCAGGAAATAATCGAAAAACACAACAGCAGAAACAGCACGATTTTCGAGATCACGCCGAGCGACGCGATCAGCCCTATGGGACCGGATTGAAACATGGGAGTCTACCCTCTCCTTTTTCTGGTGAACGCACCGCACCGTAAAATGGAGTGTACCAGACACGGGAGAAAATGGTGGGACCACGAAATGCGGATTGCTCACGAACCAGGCTCGGCTTTGTCTTCTGCCTCACCGGTTGCTATTTCCTATACGACGGTGAGAGACCACTCCACTTCTGCGTGGCCCTGAAGGAGGCGCACCCCCCTCAACCTTCCTCTTGCAGATTAGCACCTGCGGCATGACATCGGGAAAAATGGCGGGGCCGACGGGATTTGAACCCGCGACCTCCAGATTGACAATCTGGCGTCCTAACCAGGCTGAACGACGGCCCCTTAAATCCGTTTGTGCTGAGGATCGGAACGACAAAACCCCATCAGCGGTCGTCGATCACGTCCTGAATTCTATATTCGTTGACGATTCGATCACTTGTCCGATCTCGCACACCAAGTCATTCCTGGTAGGCGGAACAGGGATCGAACCTGTGACCTCTGCCTTGTAAGGGCAGCGCTCTCCCAACTGAGCTATCCGCC
>JABMDE010000063.1:11422-14834 GCA_015904055.1 Nitrospira sp.
AATGCGGCTGACCACCTCCTCCGGCAAAATATGAATCTTCCCGGTGCCGCCAGTTGTCAGCACGGTATGCGGCTCCTCACGCACGATGACAAGGGACACAGGCGGGACGGCACGATGCCGTAACGATCATCTGATTTCTGCCAGCTTGTTCTTGGCCAGTTTTGATTCGTCGGATGCGGGAAATTCTTCGAGCACACGTTTCAGACTCTTCCTCGATTTGACCAGATCACCAGTTTCCGCTGTCGCCAAGCCAAGCTTATACAAGGACGCGGGAACTTTTTCATTACCGGGGTATTCCGCAACCAAATATTCAAATGTTTGAATGGCGCGGCCATAGTCCTTCAAGTTGTAATACGACTCACCAAGCCAGTACTGCGCATTGGGAGTCAGCGACGTGCCTGAAAAGTCTTTGACGAAACGCTGGAAACCGGCCACCGCGAGTTCATATTTGCCGTTAAGATAATCGTTATACGCCAAATTGAACGCCGATGTGGGCGTGATCCCCGGTGCCGTCGCTATGGCGGTTCCTGGTTCAGCCGGCTTCACTGGCTTAGAAATACGCGGCTCGGAAAACACAGGATCGATCTTCACTGCCGGCTGCCCGGCCGACTCTTCCAGTTTTGCCAACCGCGTCTCAATTTTTTGGAGGCGGGCGACCACCTCATCGATCCGCTGCCGTCCTGGATCTGCGTCTTTGACCCGCTCCACCGACTCCAGTCGTCGCAGCACTGCATCCACCCGCTGATGGTCCTGCTCTTGCGATCGGGAGATTGTGGAGAGCTGGTCTCGCACCTCAAGAAAATCGGCGTGCTTGGCACAGCCGGTCAACAACACCATCGGAGCAAGCACCCAGAATGCGATCACGACCGGCATACAACGATCCTCCATACGGCTTACCGAACGTCTTTGAGCTGCGTCAGTTTATCCGACGCCTTTCCTGCCTCGGGACTCTTCGGATACAACGTCACTACCTGCTTGAATGCCGTGGAGGCTCGCTTCATATCCTTCAGAGCCAGGTAGGCGTAACCTTTCTTCAAAATCGCGGACGGCACCTTCTCGCTACGGGGATAATCGAGTTCCACCCGATCGTAAGCATCAATGGCCTTCCCAAAATCTTTTTTGCCATAATACGATTCACCCTGCCAATACCGGGCATTCGGCGCCAAATCGGAGTTGGGATACTCCGAGAGGAACGCGGCGAATCCACCGCGGGCTCCGTCCAGATCCCCCTCTCGAAACAACGCCAAGACCTGCTCATACCGCACCCGATCTGCGGCGTCTTCGTGACCCTGGGCAGATGCGGCTACCGGTGATTCTTGCGGCGCCGCGATTGTGACTGAGGAAGGCGCTGCAGCGGCCATTGAGAGATGCTCAGCTTGCTCCACGCTGGCGTCGGGCTCGACGGCGGATCGTTGCGCAGGTTTCGTGGCCTGTGAACGGACACCCGGTTTTTGGTTAGCACGCCCGGCCGGCCTTGTCAGAGACTCGATCCGATGATCTTGATCATCGAGCCGCGCGGTCACCTTGTGCCCGACAGATTCAAGGGTTTTAGCCACGGACGCAATACTCTTATTGACCTCGGCCGCATGCGCGGACGCGGTGCGCTCCCCATGGCCCACCCGATCGTCGAGACTGGTGAACGCTTCGCGGAATCCTGTCATGGCCTGGTTGAACTGCACGAACTTCTGTGAGATCTGATCGAGCCGCTGCTGATGGTCGGTCAATTCCTTTTGCTGTTCCTCCAGCCTGGCATCCACACGCTTCGCCAATGTGTCGTTCGTACGCCGGCGGCAATGCGGCTGACCACCTCCTCCGGCAAAATATGAATCTTCCCGGTGCCGCCAGTTGTCAGCACGGTATGCGGCTCCTCACGCACGATGATAGGGGACACAGGCGGGACGGCAAGATGCCGTAATGATCATCTGATTTCTGCCAGCTTGTTCTTGGCCAGTTTCGATTCGTCGGATGCGGGAAATTCTTCGAGCACACGTTTTAGACTCTTCCTCGATTTGACCAGATCCCCAGTTTCCGCTGTCGCCAAACCAAGCTTATACAAGGACGCGGGAACTTTTTCATTGCCGGGGTATTCCGCGACCAAATAGTCAAATGTTTGAATGGCGCGTCCATAATCCTTCAAGTTGTAATACGACTCACCGAGCCAATACTGCGCATTGGGGGTCAGCGACGTGCCTGAAAAGTCTTTGACGAAACGCTGGAAACCGGCCACCGCAAGTTCATATTTGCCGTTGAGATAATCGTTATACGCCAAATTGAATGCCGATGTGGGCGTGATCCCCGGTGCCGTCGCGATGGCGGTTCCCGGTTCAGCCGGCTTCACTGGCTTAGAAATACGCGGCTCGGAAAACGCAGGATCAACCTTCACTGCCGGCTGCCCGGCCGTCTCTTCCAGTTTTGCCAACCGCGTCTCAATTTTTTGGAGGCGAGCGACCGCCTCATCGATCCGCTGCCGTCCGGGATCAGCATCTTTGACCCGTTCGACCGACTCCAATCGTCGCAGCACCGCATCCACCCGCTGATGGTCCTGCTCCTGCGATCGGGAGATCGTCGAGAGCTGGTCCCGTACTTCAACAAAATCGGCGTGCTTGGCACAGCCGGTCAACAACACTATCGGAGCAAGCATCCAAAATGCGATCACGACCGGCATACAACGATCCTCCATACGGCTTACCGAGCGTCTTTGAGCTGCGTCAGCTTATCCGACGCCTTTCCCGCTTCGGGACTCTTCGGGTACAACGTCACCACCTGCTTAAATGCCGAGGAGGCCCGCTTCATATCCTTCAGCGCCAGGTAGGCGTAGCCTTTCTTCAGAATCGCGGACGGCACCTTCTCGCTGCGGGGATAATCGAGCTCCACCCGATCGTAGGCATCAATGGCCTTCCCAAAATCCTTTTTGCCATAATACGACTCACCCTGCCAATACCGGGCATTCGGCGCCAAATCGGAGTTGGGATATTCCGAGAGGAACGCGGCAAATCCACCGCGGGCGCCGTCCAAATCTCCATCTCGAAACAACGCCAAGACCTGCTCATACCGCACCCGGTCCGCGGCATCCTCGTGACCTTGGCCGGGTGCGGCTGCCGGTGATTCTTGCGGCGCAGCGATTGTGACTGAGGAAGGTGCCGCAGCGGCCATTGAGAGATGCTCAGCTTGCTCCATGCCGGCGTCGGGCTCGACAGCGGATCGTTGCGCCGGTTTCGTGGCCTGTGAACGAACGCCAGGTTTTTGGTTGGCGCGGCTGACCGGCTTTGTCAGAGACTCGATCCGGCGATCTTGATCATCGAGCCGCGCAGTGACCTTGTGCCCGACAGATTCGAGGGTTTTGGCCACGGACGCAATACTCTTATTGACCTCGGCCGCATGCGCGGACGCGGTGCGCTCCCCATGGCCCACC
>JABMDE010000064.1 GCA_015904055.1 Nitrospira sp.
CAACATGACGGTGCTTGAAAATCTGGTGATCTCGAAAGCCCGCCTCAACCCCGTTATCAACTGGAAAGAGGAACAGGATCAGTTGACGCAGTTCATGGCACAGATGCCGTTCCAAGTGCCGCTCACGGCCCTCGTGAGTTCCCTTGCCGCAGGAGAAAAGCAAAAGGTCGAAATCCTCAAGCAGCTGGCGCTGCGCAACCGCATCCTCATTTTGGATGAACCGACGTCCGTCCTGACGCCGCATGAAGCCGACGAAGTCCTGGGACACCTCCGCGCCATGACCCTGGCACAGCAATTGAGCGTGTTGATCATCACCCACAAACTTCGCGAGGTGGCGGCCTTCGCAGATGAAGTGACCGTGCTCCGAAAGGGACAATTCGTCGGCTCCGGCAAGGTCTCGGAGATGAAAATTCCCCAGATGGCAGAAATGATGGTGGGGTCTGAGATTACCGCTAAGCCGAAGCAACGGATCGAGCGCTCAACCAAGACTCCGAAACTGCTTTTACAGAACATCCGTGTCAACGACGACATCGGCGTCGAGGTTGTCCGTGGCGTCCATTTGACAATTCATGAGGGCGAGATCGTCGGAGTAGCCGGCGTCTCCGGGAACGGACAACGCGAGTTGGTGGAAGTGCTGGCCGGCCAACGGCCGGCCACGGCGGGCACCATCCATGTGCACGATGCACTCTACCGGCCGACCCGTGACAATATTCTGCGGCATAAGATGTTCTGCCTTCCTGAAGAGCCCCTGCAGAATACCTGTGTGGGGCGCATGAGCGTGGCGGACAATCTGGCATTCCGCAACTTCGACGTGGAACCGCACGCCGTGGGCGGCTGGCTCATGAACCGCCCTGCGCTGCGCCGGAGCGCGCACGGCCTGATCGAGCGCTACAACATCAAACCGCCCTATCCCGACACACCGATCCAGTCTCTCTCGGGAGGCAATGTCCAGCGGGCCGTCCTGGCCCGTGAACTATCGGCTGACGTGAACATCCTGGTCGTGGCCAATCCCTGTTTCGGGTTGGACTTCCTGGCAACAGAAGAAATTCGGCTGCAGATCGTCGCCGCGCGCAACCGAGGCACGGCAGTCCTCTTAGTCAGCGAAGATCTCGACGAGATCCTGGAACTGGCCGACCGTGTGGTCGTGATGTTCAACGGTCAGCTGGTCTATGAAACCACGTCGTCCGGCGCCGATCTCGCGCTGATCGGACGGCACATGACAGGACACAGCACATGAACACAGTTCCAGCTTCTCCCTATCCCTATCCCCTGCCGCCGCGTGACGCAGGCGCACGAGTCGCACTGGTCATCATCGACATGCAACGCGACTTCATCGAGCCAGGCGGGTTTGGCGCAGCACTGGGCAACCAGGTCGCGCACTTGCAACAGATCGTGCCAACCGTCGCCACACTCCTCAAGACCTTTCGCGAATTGGGTCTGCCGGTGATTCACACCAGGGAAGGACATCGCCCCGACTTGTCGGATTGCCCGCCAGCCAAGAAACGGCGCGGAGACTCGGCATTGCGCATCGGGGATCCCGGCCCGATGGGACGAATTCTGGTATTGGGAGAACCGGGAAACGACATTATCCCGCAATTGCGCCCGGAAACCGGCGAACTGGTCATCGACAAGCCCGGCAAGGGGGCCTTTTACGCTACCAATCTTCAGGAGCGCCTGAACGCCCTCGGCATCACCCACCTCGTCTTCACCGGCGTCACCACCGAAGTCTGCGTGCAGACCAGCATGAGAGAAGCCAACGACCGCGGATACGAATGTCTCCTGGTTGAAGATGGAACCGAAAGTTATTTCCCCGATTTCAAACAGACGACGGTCCGCATGATCCAATCGCAGGGTGGAATCGTCGGCTGGGTGACGACTGCGGGTCGTCTCATCGCCTCTCTCCGGCAAGCCTATGCAGAGCGTGCCACATGAGCCAGAATGATGTGCTGCTCGCCGTCAACGGTACGCTGATGCGAGGACTCAAGCTCAACCCCAACATGGTGGCTGCCGGGGCCACGTTCGTCCGGGAGACGAAGACCGAAGCGGCCTATCGTCTCTGGACGATTCACGACGAGCATCCCGCGATGCTGCGTGTGACGGATGGGACAGGGGTCACGGTCACAGTCGAAGTCTGGTCTGTCCCCCCTGCCGGATTGACTGGAATCTTAATGAACGAACCACCCGGTCTGTGCATCGGCAAGGTGCGACTGGAAGACGGAAGTATTGTCTTGGGTGTATTGGGTGAAGCGGCGCTCGTCGAAGGACATCGAGACATCACCCAATACGGCGGCTGGCGGGCGTATCTGGCTCAACAGCCGACATGAGCACGGGAGCCTCTCTCCTGTTTCCCTATGACTGGCCGGCCATCTTCCTGATTCGATAACTCAAGTCGAACGGAGCTGCTTGTGAACAGAAAAACACAATTACATGGTTTTCGTGCTTCACACCAAACTCCGGGAAATACCACCCTTGTTCCAACCTCGTGTCTGCCGTCCCTAATACATCAACCATCGCAATAGTATGGCCGCTCGACGCCTTGATCGCGATACAGGCCCCCATCCGGATGATATGGAAGTCGGGATGGACATGCAGGTAACTTTCCATGCGATGCATCCCGCTACCCTCCAACAGGTCTTTGACGACCCAGCTCCCCTGCCCGTCATAGGTAATGCGCCGCTTATGAATCGGCTTGCCTTTCAATGTCGTATATCCGTTGTGAGCTCCCTCGAATAGCACGGTTCCATCCGACTGCTTCGTCAAAGTCGCCGAGAGAGGCTTCGCCCGGCGCGCCACGCAGAACACCTCCCACATTTCTGACTGTTCCTTTCCATCGACCACAACCGTGTTATGCGCGCGCGTGCTTCGCGCATAGGCTCGCTCCTCACTCAGTTGATAGTCAAAGACCCCGCTGTCGACAATGACACGCCGCCCGTCGATGACCAATTCAAAGCTGAGGGTATCGCAATGCGCATGACCGGGTTGATAGTCGGGGCCGATGGCACCGCAGTCGATGACCATCATGTCCTCTCCGTTGCGGCAGACATAGTACCCGCTCCCCGACCGCTCATGCAGGGTCAGTCCAGTGGGCACGACAGGCGTGTGATAGCCCATCACTCGCTGCGCATAATTGAAAAGTTGCAACGGAGACGGCGCCATCCCGAAAGCAGCATCGTTAAAAAGAGGGATGTCCTGATCCGGAAACACCATGTCGTGAAGAAAGTTGAGACTGGATGCCACAGTTTGACGAAGCTGCGCAATCTCCTCACGTTCAAATGCCGGCCGTGAACTCTGGATGAGATTCAAGACATCAAGATAGTCGCAGGCACAAATCGAATGGTACATGGGACTTCGTTCATAATGGCCACCGTCCACGAGAAACTGCTCCTTCGATTCTTCCAGAAGCATCTGCCATCCCTGCTTGAGCCACCGGTCGGCGGCTCCCCCTTCGAAATACATTCCGGCGAAAAGCAGGGCCACTGCGTTCTTGAGATAGTGGTTCGCAAGGAGGTGCCGCTCGATATTCTGCTCAAGCCATGCCACAATGGTCCGATAGGTTTCCTGGATGCTGTACACTTTCCCGGTCTGCTGAGAGAACCGGATACCGTGTGGATTGGAACTGTTTGGAGTAAATGGCGTGATCCCCACAGGGTTCTCCACATCGCATGTAGCTGGAATCGCCTCTTTGTTTGGGTTGCACAAATCAATACGGTTGATCAAAGTCCCGTTTGGATGGGTGCCAGGAACCGGAGTGTTATCGATGACAGCAATCTCTCCCGCCGTGCTGCTAGAAACGAATACCTTCCGGGGAATTGTGGCATCGGCCGCTGTCGGCTGGGAAAACGCCGAAACCTTGTGGCCATCAGCCAGTACGCAAACCGTCCGTTCGACGGTCGGTGGCGTCGCACCGGGACCAAGATGCGAATTGTGGATGATAGTAACGGAACTTCCATAGTTCTGCCCTGGCACTGGTACCGCAGGGACACAGTTGACAAGGTCGTCTCCCTGGTGGTCAGTCCCTGCCGTATTGTTCCCATCATTCATGATCCACATGACTTCTCGATCGGTCGGGTCGCGGTACAGATGGACGGGTCTTGTCCCAACGGTCAAATTTACTTCGAAGGTGGGCGTTGCCCCTGTCAGCGGATCGATAGTCGCAACCTGGTTTGTGGCCCCTAGATTCACAAACAGCCATTCGCCAAGCGAGAACTGCATATCGCCCAACGCGACGTTGCCGAACACGCCAGGTGTACCGCTCCCCAGCGTATTGACGACAGCGTTGCCTGAATTGCCTCTCAAGGCGACAGTCGTCAGCGTCCTATCGCCCCTATTATTCACAAACACCAGCGGCCCGTTGAGCGCCGCGCTGCCGCCGGTCGTCACCGTTCCAGGGGAAGACTCTCCTGCCGTGCAACCGGCAAGACCGATCAGCGCCAGACCAAGCACTCCCGTTTTCGCACAGGATAAATAAAGTCGTCGATTGATGATGGATCGCATGGCTTATTCCTTTCTCACTTGTGTTTCTCCCTCGCGGGAATCTCAATGCCTCTCCTGATGACAGCTTTGTCTATGTGAACAGGATAACGAATTGAGGAGGTCCGCGAGGTGCCATCCCCTCGCACAACACCACAGAGAAAGGCGCATGAGTGAGAGAGCCAGCGAGATATCCGGTCGGAGCAGGGGATGAACTCCCACTACGTCCGGCAGACGCAGAAGTATCGACTCCGTCACAGTGCCACGCGCAATGATTGTGACTGTGTGGATTACTCTGAGTCTGACCTTCCGGACAATGTGGCGCGGTCCAATGCAGCGCCAGCGTGCCCTGCACCACAGTCACAGAGCCGGCCAACCATAGTCCGACACAGATCACCGCGATCGCGCGGAGACATTTCATCCGCCCATTCATTGATCGCATCTGTCCAGGTTGCCCAACATCTCATCCAACCTTCACAGTCACGACCCGCCAACTAACTGAAACGATCTGGTCAATCCGAAGATATAGCTGATCTGTTGTTCCAGATTGCCGTTGAAGTCTCGGTGAATAGGGATTTGCGCGATGAAATAGAACGACGCGATATCCAATAGATTCAAATTGATCCCCGGCGAATAGGCCACGTACGTAGACCCGGTGGTGGGGACTGCTCGAAACTTGACCGTCGGATCGAGCAGGATGGGTGTCCCAGTCGCTGGATTGAACTGAAAGAGCGCCGCGTCCATGGCGTCGTTCTGCATCCAGCGGAAGTTGATCTGCTGGGTCAGCGTCAGCCATGGAGTTTGTTCAAGCGGGATCACGTTGAGCCCTGCGCTGACGTTGACTTCGTCGCCGAATTGATAGCCGTCGCTGTTCTTGAATGTGTGCCGGTAGCTGGCCAATGCAAACTGATTCACCCGATGGGGAATCAGTTCGTAGGTTTGATAGATCATGGGGATCAGGCCGAAATTTCCCCGGCCGATTTGCAATGTCGATTCGGCCAAGGCCGTACCTTGCGCAACCCGGCCGTAGCTGCCGGTCGGGAAATCGGCGCCCACGCCCAGCACCACCATACTCCTCAAGGTGGGGAGCACGTTATATTTCAGCATGGCGCGAATATCGCCAAGCCCCCGCTCGCTGTAGGGCACAGGCGTCAGGCCTCCGATTTGGGCATCGGACTCCACATGCTTGTACGGGATGGCAACTTGCAGTCCAAGGCGCTCTGTCAGACCATAGTTCAGGTCCAGAGTCGCTGTACGGGTAGTCGTCGCAATCCGGTCTACATTCAAATTGGCCAGGGTCAGCATCTTGGCGCCTTGATTGGCAAACGGAATACTCCCACCCTGTCCCGCCGGCGCCTCCATCGGCGTGTAGTTGTAAATGAGGTTCACGGTCAACAGTCCCTTCATCGGCACCTGCTGCTGAGACCCGATGACGACAAAACAACTGACCGAGCCGCACGAGGCATGCGCGGAAGACGGCCAGGCCATCGTGATGGCTATTCCCAACACACCACAGAGCTTAAGAACACAGCACAGGAGTAGGAGTCTGCGCGTCATGATTCCACAATCTTTCTATTGGTCAGCGAACGGAACGCGGAAACCAGCTCCGTTGCTCGACAGGATTATTAAGGAAAACTGAATGCTACTTTACAGGCAGAGGAGGACCGCGGGGGAACGTGCTAAGAGCAATCGAAGCTTGCACTTCGTCGAAACAGGCAACGACCGCATACTGAACAAGTTGAAGGTTTGAGGTCGGCTCAACCGAAGAGGTATCGATGTCCTGCCCTGCTGCGCAGAGCCAGGCGCAGATTCCGCTGGCATGGGTCCCGGCATCATGATGGGCACCATGATGCTCGGCATGGACCACGCTGGGCGCAGCCATGAACCCATTCGTCAGAACGAGACAGACCAGCAGTGCCCACACGAGACGGAATCGTTTCACACAAGACATCGTATCTGTTTATTCACGTTTTAATGGAGCGACGCCGCTTTCACTGGCTCTTGTTTCTGAATGCGCGCCACTGCATCGAGAATCTTTTGCTCGGTCAAGAGCCCGCCCTTGATATATTCCTGGACGACGCCCTTCTCATCGATGAACACACTCACCGGCAATCCAAAGACGCCGAACTGATTCGCCACCTTGTTATCCCGATCCATCAAGACCGGGAATGTGTGGCCGTGCTGTTTAATGTGTTCGCGGACCTTCGCATCGTCCTCAAGCTCGTTGATCGCCAGGACGACAAACCC
>JABMDE010000065.1:0-2909 GCA_015904055.1 Nitrospira sp.
CCCCTATGTTCGTCCTGATGACTACGGTATTCCGATCACGGCGCAACACCATGACGACAAGACCATCCGGAACATCAAGCTGTCTTGGCATGAAATCAAGCGCCACAGCAACCCGCTCTGGGAAAAGGGCTATCAATTTTACTGTGTTACTCCGAAAACCCGTCATCGCGTGCACAGTCAATGGTCTGTGAACGACTGGGTGCAAATTTACGAGTCGAACTTCGGGGATCCGTACCGGATGGACAAGCGGACCCCTGGTGTCGGTGAGCACCAGTTGCACATCAACCCGCAAGCAGCCAAAGACCGCGGGATCAACGACGGCGACTACGTGTATGTCGACGGAAACCCGGTCGATCGTCCGTACCGAGGCTGGAAGCCCAGCGATCCATATTATAAGGTTGCGCGACTCATGATCCGGGCGAAGTACAACCCGGCCTATCCGTATCACGTCACCATGTCGAAGCATGCTCCGTATGTCGCCACGCCAAAGTCGGTCAAGGGACATGAAACTCGACCGGACGGACGCGCCATCGCGATTGATACCGGATATCAATCGAACTTCCGCTATGGAGCTCAGCAGTCATTTACGAGAAACTGGTTGATGCCAATGCACCAACTCGACTCACTGCCCGGCAAGCATGCTATTGCCTGGAAGTTTAAATGGGGCTACCAGGTCGATCACCACGCGATCAACACGGTGCCGAAGGAATGTCTCATCCGCATTACCAAGGCGGAAGACGGCGGTATCGGAGCCCGTGGTCCGTGGGAACCGGTTCGAACAGGGTTCACACCGGGACAAGAGAATGAATTTATGATCAAGTGGCTCAAAGGTGAACATATCAAGATCAAAGTGTAAGACGTTATTCGCGAGCCCTAGTCCTTCACGGGAGAAACGAGCTGCGTGAAGGATGCTGCGAATGACCAACGACGAATGACGAAATACGGAGGAAACTATGCCTGAAGTGTATAACTGGCAGCTGGGACGGAAGATGCTGTATCCCTATGAGGAACGTCATCCGAAGTGGCAGTTTGCCTTTGTATTCAACATCAATCGGTGTTTAGCCTGCCAGACCTGTTCCATGGCAGACAAGTCAACATGGCTCTTCTCAAAGGGCCAAGAGTATATGTGGTGGAACAACGTCGAAACCAAGCCCTACGGCGGCTACCCGCAGTTTTACGATGTCAAAATCACCCAGCTTATTGAGCAGGTGAATCCCGGTGGCCAGGTGTGGAACGTCCGCGTCGGACGCAAGCACCATGCACCCTATGGAGTCTTCGAAGGGATGACCATTTTCGACGCCGGGGCCAAGGTCGGCCAGGCGGCTATTGGATATATCCCGACCGACCAAGAGTGGCGCTTCGTGAATATTTACGAAGATACGGCGACATCGATGCGCGCACTTGTTGAAGGTATCGACAAGACCGGATTTTCACGGGATGAACCGTGGAAGATGACGGGCAGCAGCTTGCCGGAACATGAAACCTTCTTCTTCTATCTCCAGCGTATTTGCAATCATTGCACCTATCCTGGCTGCCTCGCAGCTTGTCCTAGAAAGGCGATCTATAAGAGGCCTGAAGACGGCATTGTGTTGATCGATCAGAATCGCTGCCGCGGGTATAAGAAATGTGTTGAGCAGTGCCCCTTCAAAAAGCCGATGTACCGGGGGACCACGCGTGTCTCTGAGAAGTGCATTGCCTGTTATCCCCGCATCGAAGGCAAGGATCCGCTGACGGGTGGCGAACCGATGGAAACCCGTTGTATGGCGGCCTGCGTCGGGAAGATCCGGATGCAGAGTTTGGTGCGTATCGGTGAGGACGGTCTGTGGGCTGAAGATCGTTGGCATCCGCTGTACTACGCGATTCGCGTCGAGCAAGTGGCGCTTCCGCTGTATCCGCAGTGGGGCACCGAGCCCAATGGGTTCTACATTCCGCCACGGCATAGCCCACGCGGGTATGCCAGGCAGATGTTCGGTCCTGGCGTGGACAATGCGATTGAGAAATACCTGGTGCCGAGCCGCGAATTGCTGGCGGTGCTTCAGCTTTGGAGAGCGAGTCAGCAGATCGTGTTCCGTTACGATGTCATCCCTGGTCCCAAGGTGTTCGAGACGCAGATCCACGGAAAGCGCTTCGAGATGTACAACGACACGGTCCTCGGATTTAATAAATCTGGCAAAGAAGTAGCGCGTATCCAGGTTGAAGAGCCGATCTATATCAGGCCGGCTGAGCGTGTGACGTGGCTCTAAGAGAGTAGAGTACATCGCATAGCTGGACAGAGCGGGCTGCAAATGGAAGGGCGGGGTTCCCCAAAGGGACCTCGCCCTTTCACTTTCTATCGGTCTTTCGGCTCAGGCCTACCTGCTGCTTCTGCGCACTTGACGACTATTAGGAGGTCCAGTAAATTTAGAACGGTACTTATATTCCCTATAAATGGAGCGATCTCAACGTGGACTCTCCTCAGCCGCCATCGACTCCTTTTGCCGCGCAAGCCATTCCATTTGCTGAGCTCTTGGCATCGGGTAAATTACCGGATGGGTATCTGACTAGCGAATATGTGGCTCAGCAATTTGTAGAGCGTCTGGTGCACTATATTTTAAGTGTGCCGTCCGGGAGCTATTCCATGGCTGAGCTCAGCAAGCTTTTGGAGCAACTCGACCCTCGGGCACAGGTGTTTTTTTTCCAGCGTTTGAAGGAAACCAGCCCAGAGTGTTTGAAGGACTTTGCCCCTCTCTACTACGGTTTCATGAATGAGTTCGACTCTCTCCTGTTTACGTAGCGCCGAAAATACTCCTTGTTGTCTTGTCAATCTCATGTATAATTGAAAAGCGTACTTACAAAACGACACAAGGAGTATCATGAATCCATCTTTGCAGCGCGCGGTCACCAGTTTCTATAACCTGATTTACGAAGCC
>JABMDE010000065.1:3029-7971 GCA_015904055.1 Nitrospira sp.
CCAAGGTCGGCCAGGCGGCCATTGGGTATATCCCGACCGACCAGGAGTGGCGTTTCGTCAATATTTACGAAGATACGGCGACCTCGATGCGCGCACTGGTCGAAGGTATCGACAAGACCGGATTTTCACGTGATGAACCATGGAAGATGACGGGCAGCAGCTTGCCGGAACACGAGACCTTCTTCTTCTACCTCCAGCGTATCTGCAATCACTGCACCTATCCGGGCTGTCTGGCGGCCTGTCCTCGAAAGGCGATCTACAAGCGGCCGGAAGACGGCATTGTGTTGATCGACCAGAATCGCTGTCGCGGATACAAGAAATGTGTCGAGCAATGTCCTTTCAAAAAGCCGATGTATCGGGGGACCACACGCGTCTCTGAGAAGTGTATCGCCTGCTATCCCCGCATCGAAGGCAAGGATCCATTAACGGGTGGCGAACCAATGGAAACCCGTTGTATGGCGGCCTGCGTCGGTAAGATCAGGATGCAGAGTCTGGTGCGGATCGGTGAGGACGGTCTGTGGGCTGAGGATCGTTGGCATCCGCTGTATTACGCAATTCGCGTTGAGCAAGTGGCGCTTCCGTTGTATCCGCAATGGGGTACCGAGCCCAATGGGTTCTACATTCCGCCACGGCACAGCCCACGCGGATATGCCAGGCAGATGTTCGGTCCTGGTGTGGACAATGCCATCGAAAAGTATCTGGTACCGAGCCGTGAATTGTTGGCGGTGTTGCAGCTTTGGAGAGCGAGCCAACAGATCGTGTTCCGTTACGACGTCATCCCTGGTCCCAAGGTGTTCGAGACGCAGATCCACGGGAAACGGTTTGAGATGTACAACGATACCGTCCTCGGATTTAATAAATCCGGAAAAGAAGTGGCGCGTATCCAGGTTGAAGAACCGATCTACATCAGGCCGGCAGAGCGCGTGACGTGGCTCTAAGCAAATAGTACCAGCGCAGGGGGGCTGAGAATAAACCGAAGTTCTTAGTCGATACTCTGCAACTGGTCATCGAGGATCGAATATGGAAGGGCGGGGTTCCCCAAAGGGACCTCGCCCTTTCTCTTTCTACCAGTCTTTCGACTCAGGTCTCCTGCTGCTTCTGCACACTTGACGGTCAGAGGGAGGTCCAGTAGATTTCAAGGAGCACGACACACTCATCTTCTTCGAATGGAGTGACACAGCGTGGATTCCCCTCAGAAGCCAGCGACTCCTTTCGCGGCGCAAGCTATTCCATTTGCTGAGTTCCTGGCCTCAGGAAAATTACCGGATGGGTATCTGACGAGCGAATATGTGGCTCAGCAATTTGTTGAGCGCCTCGTGCACTATATTTTAAGTGTGCCGTCCGGGAGCTATTCTATGGCTGAGCTCAGCAAGTTGTTGGAACAACTCGATCCGCGGGCGCAGGTGTTTTTTTTCCAGCGCTTGAAGGAAACCAGTCCCGAATGTCTGAAAGACTTTGCCCCTCTCTACTACGGGTTCATGAACGAGTTCGACTCGCTCCTGTTTACGTAGCGACTTAAAATACTCCTTGTTGTCTTATCAATCTCATGTATAATTGAGAAGCGTACTTACAAACGACACAAGGAGTATCATGAATCCATCATTGCAGCGCGCAGTCACCAGTTTCTATAACCTGATTTACGAAGCTCAAACATTTGCGACTGCAATGGCGCGTATCGATACAGCGGAGCAGGAGCATTATGCCGGGCGAATCGAGGGATTGAATTGGGTGCTTGACCGATGCCAGGAACTTGAGGACATGGACACCAATCTCACCCCATCGTCACTCCAGCGGGTTCTCGGCGAAGTGAAATCTGATTTGGAACATGAACTGTCAGTTCAGCGCCGCGAAAAAGGACGCAGAGCCGATGGGCGAGAAGAGGCCTTGAATTTCGTTGCGGACTACCTCTCCAGCCTGATTACGGCCACAGAGATCGAATCAGCAAAAACACCAGCCTAACCGGACATCTATCACTGAAGAACGGTACCCCACAGTCAACCGGACTTGACCACGATATAGACCATCCAGACAATTCCGCATGTCCTCACCACCTTGTAGGCCAATGGCCCCTTGGTTGACCACCACTCAACGCAAGGCAACGGGCCGCCCTCGACAAGCCTCACCTGATTCACAAGATCAGTTTCGTTCCCTCAATGCGTCCCTTCTCTATTGCCCTCGTTGTCGAGTCGCCACGCCGACGAGAGAACGTTTATTACTCGTCCTTCCCTCCGGCAATCTGTACGAATATTTATGCATGCAGTGCGGGACTTCCACTGGCTCCAAGACTGATAGTCCACAGGGAACAGGGCAGATCGTTAAGCCTTAGTCCTACGCTGACGTTGGCACGCCTACCAACCAGACAAGTCGATGACAGCCGTATAGAAGCAATGCTGTGAGACGGTACAAGCAGGAGTAGGGAAGTTATGAAGGGATCTGATCGAGTGGAATGCCTTCTTCGATCAACATGACAGGAATGTGTTCCCGGATCGGATAGAGGATTTTCAAGTCATCTCGAACAAGGCCGTCTTCCAACTGTTCCACGACAGGCTTTTTACCTTTGTTCATCAAGCCCCCGCGTGTGACCGCTTCGTTGAGTTTCTTGATCAACACGGGATCAGCCATCTTGACGGGCAGTTTCGTTTCCGGACAGCAAAGAATGGCAAGAAGATCCTGACTGATGCTCACAAGGGCAGCCCTCCATCATCACGTGAGTGCCGAATGCGGCAACTCGTTCCGTCGAGGGGCGTAGGATAACGGAAAGAATAATCAAGCGCAAGCCGAACTCACTTCTGTCTCCCCAACCTGCAAACGTTCTGATACACTGGGGATATCAATCCAACCCATCGCAATCTGCTCATATGATTAAAGCGGTATCGAGATGTTTTTTGGCCGGCCTTGCTGTATTAGTCCCTACCTGGGCCACGTTCTTGATCCTGTCGACGCTCTTCGGGACTTTGGATAATGTCGTTGGGAGCTATATGACCGATCCTCTACCGGGACTCGGACTGCTCTTGTTGATGCTCCTCCTCGTGATCGTGGGGTTTATCGCCGACCATATCATCGGTGAGCATCTGATGAGGCGGCTGGAACAGCGGCTGGAACAGATTCCCCTGGTACAGAGCATCTATCTCACATTGAAAGGGATGACCGACATCCTGAATTTTCGCTCTCGTTTTGGCAGCAGCACGGTCGTGGCGTTTCCCTTTCCCAGGGACGGATTGTGGGCGATGGGGTTTGTGATGGGATCTGCCCCGACCGCGATTCAGGTTGCGCCGTCTGATCAGCTGTTCATGGTATTTGTGCCGACGGCAATCCATCCCTTCACAGGATTTTTGGCGTTCGTTCCAGAACGAGCGCTTCGACCTCTCAACCTGCTGCCAGAAGATGCAATGAAGATGGAGTTCTCCGCCGGGTTCTACAAGCCACGGACAGGTTGGCTCAGTGCACCACAATCACATTCATAATCCTTTGGCCATGTCCGCACCCGTCATTGTCAGGCAGGCAGAGTATGCAGATGTAGACGCATTGGTCGAATTCAGCGCGGCGATGGCCCAAGAAACAGAAGGACGACGCCTTGATCGAGACAGGCTTCGCCATGGCACTCGTGCGGTTTTGGATACGTCTGACCGGGGATTTTTTATCGTCGCCGAAATCCGTGAGCGAGACCGTTCTCGACTGGCAGGTCAACTGATGGTAACGTTTGAATGGAGCGATTGGCGAAACGGAACGTTTTGGTGGATGCAGAGTGTCTATGTTGACCCTGCCTGGCGACGACAAGGTATCTATCGATCAATGCATCACCATATAGTCGAGAAGGCCAAGGCCGATCCAGCCGTGTGCGGCATCAGACTGTACGTAGAACAAAGCAATCAGGCCGCCCAGCACGTCTACCAGCGTGTTGGACTATGTAGATCGGCCTATCTGGTTTATGAACAAGACTTTATTCTCATTCCGTCTAAACACTCACCATGAACGCACCAGAGGTGACCACATGAAGCCCGTCAACATAGGCATGCTGATCCTAACCCTTCTGATTCCTGCCGGATGCGCCTTTGTCCGAGGAAACTATGGCGAAGAGGTGGGCCAAGGCGACATCGCAACCATTCAGAAAGGTATCAGCACTAGAACAGATGTTGCCGCGGTCCTAGGCGCCCCGGACCGCATCATCGAAGCAAATGGTCGGGAAATCTTTCATTACTTTCACTTTGATGTGAAGTCGGGGGCAGTGCTCATCTTCTCACGTACTAACATCAAAAGTGATGACACCTTTATTATCTTCAATGGAGCAGGAGTCGTAGAAGAGGTTGTGTCAGGAAAACGAAAAGGTCCCATCGAGTTTCAGTTCTGGCCGTTCGACTGGCCCTTCCACTAATTCTGTGTATTGGTTCATGATGCTTCGAAATCGGTTGATGAGTCTGCTCCTCGCGCTCGTGCTCACGTCATTAGCCGGATGCTCCGATGGTCCCGTGACCGTGCGGCGGCTGACGCTTAATCAGACAATTACTGCCGCCGCCGTGACCTTTATCGTGCCCGGCAAGACGGATATGCCGACGGTGGTGGAGAGACTCGGCGCGCCAAACCAGATCTTCCCTTCGAAAAATGGAATTGTCACCCGGTACTATTTTACGGATGGCAAGTTTTTCAAGGCAAATTACGGATGGGGCTTGCGTTTTGTGATACCGTTCTTTACGCCTGACCTCGATATGGGGGGTGGCGGGTTAGGCACGGATGTCTTCCAAGTCACCTATGACGATCGCTGGCTTGTTCGCGAGCATGCATTTGCGTTTCATTCACGCTCGTCCGAGTTCGTCGCCTGGCCATTCGGGGACTGACCAGTTGCCCATGGCATCAATGCGCTCACGTCGGTGAATTGCCACTGTTCTCCTCCGGCGGCTATGGCTATAATGGTAGACCATGAAGCCACAAACTTCCGGTCACACGT
>JABMDE010000065.1:8091-16190 GCA_015904055.1 Nitrospira sp.
CGGTGAATTGCCACTGTTCTCCTCCGGCGGCTATGGCTATAATGGTAGACCATGAAGCCACAAACTTCCGGTCACACGTCACCGCAGCGAAACGACACCAGGCACTCCTCCGACATCCACGCCTTCGAAGATATACAATTTCTTGAGCGGGAGGAGCTACGGTCTGTCCGAATCGGGCTCGAACTATTGAAGCCGGAACTGATCCAACGCGAAGAGAATATTCACTCGACCATTGTCGTCTTCGGCAGTGCAAGGATCCAGGAGCCGGAGGTTATGGAGCAGGCGTTGCGAGAGGCCGAGGTGGAGGAGGCGCGAACACCGGACAATCCTGAGGTCCGACGCAAGGTGGCGATCGCACGGCGACAAGCCGCCCTCTCGAAATACTACAATGTAGCTCGCGAATTTGGGCGCCTGGTCTCAGTAATCTGCCAAGTTGACGGCCGTTGTGACTACGTCATCATCACCGGCGGTGGGCCCGGCATTATGGAAGCGGCCAACCGTGGGGCGTCGGATGTCAACGCGAAATCGATCGGCCTTAATGTCACACTTCCTCACGAACAATATCCGAATCCCTACATCACGCCGGCGCTCAATTTTCAGTTTCGCTATTTTGCAATCAGGAAAATGCATTTCCTGATCCGGGCCAAGGCGCTGGTCGCCTTTCCAGGAGGATTCGGGACGCTCGACGAGCTGTTCGAAACACTGACACTCCTGCAAACCGGCAAGACCGATCAAGTGATCGTTGTCTTGGTAGGGCGGGACTTTTGGGAGCGCCTCATCAACTGGCAACTGCTGGTCGACTGCGGCTTGATCGCTCAGCAGGACTTGCAACTCTTTCACTACGCGGAGACGGCCCAGGAAGCCTGGGATCTGATTGCACGCCACAATGGAGTACCCAACCCATGAAGCTCTCATTCCACGGCGCCGCTCGTTCAGTCACCGGAAGTCGTCATGTGGTCGAGGTGCCGGGGTTCCGCATGTTGCTCGATTGTGGAATGTTTCAGGGGCGTCGAGAAGAGGCAGTGCGGAAAAACCGAGAGCTGGGCTTCGACCCCAAATCACTCGGGGCTGTCCTGCTCTCTCACGCCCATATCGACCATTCGGGTGCCTTGCCGGTCCTGCCCCGACAGGGCTTTTCCGGAAAGGTCTATCTCACCCGCGCATCGGCTGACCTTGCCGGCATCATGCTCGAGGATTCCGCACGCGTGCAGGAAAACGACTGCCGGTATGTGAATAAACAAGAGAAGCGACGCGGGAAAACCTGCATTCAGCCCTTATACGACGGCGATGATGTCAGGAAGATTGTCAGGAAGTTTGAAGGCGCGCGATACGGTGACCTGCTGAAGCTTGCGCCGCGGGTCACCGCGTCGTTTCACGATGCCGGCCACATCCTGGGATCGGCCGCTGTCCGCGTCACATACCAGGCACGGGGAGCGAGCACCACGGTCTTATTCAGTGGCGACCTGGGACGGTCCCACATGCCGATCCTGCGTGATCCGGAGCCGCCGCCTCCCTGCGATATCCTGATTCTGGAGTCCACATACGGTGACCGGCTGCACGAACAGGCCGGCGAGGAGATGAAGAAGAAAGCTCAGGACTTGATCGCCCATGCGCGGCAACACAAGAGCAAGATCATCGTACCGGCCTTCGCGGTGGGGCGCACGCAGGAGCTGGTCATGCGGATCAAGGAACTGGTGGGCGAGGGCCGCGTCGACCCCATTCCCATCTATATCGATTCCCCGCTGGCTGATAAAGCGACAGGTGTGTTCCGGCGCCACCCGGAATGTTATGACGAAGAGACGTTGAAGACCTTCTCATCCGATGGTGACGTCTTTGCCTCGCGCTACATCCACTTTGTGTCCTCGTCGGAAGACAGCAAGCGGCTCAATGCCATGCGGGGGCCCTGTGTCATCATTTCCTCGTCGGGGATGTGCGAGGGCGGGCGTGTCATTCACCATCTCAAACATGCGATTCAAGACGAAGCGAACATTATTGTCATCGTCGGATTCCAGGCCGAACATACATTAGGACGGAAATTGGTTGAGGGCTGGGATGTGGTGCCGATCTTCGGCGTGCCGACGCCGCGCCGCGCGCAAGTGGTGCGGTTCAATGGTCTCTCGGCTCATGCCGACCGAAACGACCTGCTTGCCTATGTCAGGGCCATTACCCCGTTGCCAAGTAAGGTTTTCGTCGTGCATGGCGAAGAGAGGCAGGCCCTGTCGCTGGGCGCTGCCATCCAAGCGGAACATCCAACGATCGATGTGCGAATTCCGCATCATGGCAGTACGCATGAAGTCTAGCAGGATGTTGAAAAAGTCCTCCAGCTTCGTTCTCGCATCGCTCAGAGGCTCAACGTACCGAAGCGTACGCCTCGCCTCTTCCCTCGCTGCGGCCTTGCTGGAAGGCCTTTTTGAACATCCTGTGCACTATTCTCATTCGGCCCGTGACGTCCAAGCGATTACAAGTGATCGCGTGCCAGAATGACCTTTCAACAGCCCGCTAGATCCTTCTCGGTGAAATCTGTCGCCTGCGAGCGACCAACTCAGCTGGTAGTGCTGGCCTGTATCGCCATTCTAACTTCCGGCTGCTTGTCCACGGCTGCTGCCGAATCGGATCATGGCCGCCAACGCATTCGAGATTTAGGTATCGTCATCGGCTCGTATCAGCCCGGCCCCCTCAACGCCATTACTGACGTGGCAGGTGTGAAAGTCGGCCACAGGACTCTCATCCAAGGGGAGGGGCCACTCAAGCCAGGTCACGGGCCTGTGCGCACCGGCGTCACGGTCGTGATTCCGCGCGATGAGGTCTGGCACAAGAAGGTCTCTGCCGGTTCGTTTGTCCTGAATGGCACCGGCGAAATGACGGGCCTTTCATGGGTGGCTGAATCGGGTTTCCTCGAATATCCCATTGCCCTCACAAATACGCTCAACGTCCCGCGTGTCGCCAACGGCGTCATGAGCTGGATGATTCAGCAGTATCCCGAGATCGGCATATCCGACGACACGCTTACGCCGGTGGTCGCTGAATGCGACGACGGGCGATTGAATGATATACAGGGCCGCCATGTGTCCGAGCAGGATGTGATGGCGGCTCTCGACAGTGCGATCGACGGTCCGGTGAAAGAAGGCACGGTTGGGGCAGGCACCGGCATGGTTTCCTATGGATTCAAGGGTGGCATCGGCACCTCGTCGAGAAAACTATCCGAGAAAGACGATGGCTACACCATCGGGGTGCTCGTCAATGCGAATCATGGCCGCAGGCCCGAACTGGTCATTGCCGGCGTGCCGGTGGGAAAACTCTATGAACCGCCTCAACACATGTCCGAAGCCCTCGCGCCGGGCCAGAGCGAAGGGTCCATCATTGTCATCATCGCCACCGATGCCCCGCTCGACAGTCGGCAGCTCACGAGATTAGCCAAGCGCGCCGCGCTGGGTCTTGCCCGCACCGGCTCCACCGCGCGCCATGGCAGCGGGGACTTCATACTCGCCTTCTCAACCGCCAACGTGATCCCGCACTATCCCCAAGAGCCGACCTATACGCTGACCCATCTGGCCGATACCCATCTGAATCCGCTCTTTACCGCCACAGTCGAAGCGACAGAAGAAGCTGTTCCTATGCGGACAGTCAACAGTAGAGGGACAGCATGTCATGACGACGAGTGGCCTGGGCACTACTACCGCTCCCATCGCCGACAAGACGTGGACTGTTGAGAACGACAGGAAAGTGGTCAGTCCGGTGCCCAGCCGCAGCGTGGCCGTGGATAGGGGCAGAGCCGCGACGGCCTCTACCGGGACAGCCGTGACTCGGCTTGTGCGACTCAATGCGAATGGCGCCATCGACTCACGATTCACTGTCGGGACCGGGTTCAATGGCTCCGTGTACAGTGTGGCCCCGGCGAAGGGTGACAACGGTTATATGTACGTCGGTGGCCGGTTCACGAACTATAACGGCAGGGGAGTGACGCGGCTGATGCGGATCAATGACGACGGCGTAATCGACGTCAATTTCAATGCCGGGATCGGGTTCAGCAACGCGGTGTATAGCGTGGCCTCGGCCGAAGATGGCAGCGGCGATGTGTATGTGGGCGGACGGTTCAGCAGCTACAACGGCACAGCGGTGGTTCGGTTGGTGCGGCTGAATGCAGATGGCACCGTCGATACGGACTTCAATGTCGGAACAGGGTTTGATGGCACGGTATATACCGTGGCTCCGGCGACCGATGGCAGTGGCGACGTGTATGTCGGTGGCCAGTTTAGTACCTATAACGGCAGGGCGGTGACTCGGCTGGTGCGGCTGAATGCGGATGGCACGATCGATGCGGATTTCATGCTTGGGGCAGGATTCGACAATACTGTGTGGAGTGTGGCTCCGGCAACGGGAGACAGTGGCGATGTGTATGTGGGGGGGGCCTTCACCAGGTACAACGGCACGGCGGCCAATTACCTCGTGCGGCTCAAGGCGAATGGCGCGATCGATGTGAGTTTCAATGTGGGCATGGGCATGGACCATCCCGTGAGGAGTGTGGCCCCGGCCATGGACGGCAGTGGCGATGTGTATGTGGGCGGATGGTTTACCACCTATAACGGTACAGTGGTGAACGACTTGGTCCGGCTCAATGCCGATGGCACGATCGACTTGGGTTTCACGGTTGGGACCGGGTGCAATGGCCCCGTATTGAGTGTAGCTCCGGCTACAGACGGCAGTGGCGATGTGTATGTGGGCGGGATCTTTGCCAGCTATCACGGTGCGACGGTCAACGATATGGCGAGGATCAATGGAGACGACATCGGCGACGCCGGGCTTGCCCTTGAGACTGGCGTCGAGAACATCGTGCGGAACGTGGTCTCGACAACGGATGGCAGCGGGGATGTGTCTGTGAGCGGCCGGCGTACTGTCCACAAGACTATTGTAGGCCTCCGCATCATGCGACTTGATGCCGACGGTCACCCGTTGTAACAGGCAACCGGGGTTTCACGAGACACATACGACGTTCAACGGGGCAGCCGGCAAAAGCAGCCCGAATACGCGCGAGCCACCGCTCAGATCTCTCCTTTGCTAAAGTCAAGAGGCGCTGGCCTTACCTCGTCACTCGTCCTTGCAATTCCTATCCTCTCCTCGCTATTCTTCCGACGGTTTGATCAATTGAGGAGCGTACATCCATGGGTGACTATCAAATCGGTGGCGGACTCCAACTGCTGACGGCGGTGCAAAAGACGGAAGCGTTTGCGGAGTTCCTTAAAGCAAGGCTGATGCACGCGCTTGAGACGGAAGATCCGACGGAGCTGCACTATCTGCTCGCGCAGGTAGACGATTATCATTCGTATCTTTGGCGATACTATAAGAAGCTCGCGCAGACTCGCTCCCAACGTATGGACCCGGGTGTCTGACCGCACGAATCATTCTTCACGCACATATGCCGAGCCTTTCCCCTCCATCGTCGTCTCAGACCGTTGCCTTACGCTTTGCGTCAGCGTTGTCTAAACGATCGGATACGGAGGCGGCAGCTCGCGACCTTGCCGATGAAATCCTGGCCAAATTTGACCGCACGTCGATCGATCTCGTCTGTCTGTTTTTTTCAGCCCATCATGCGTCAAAAGCCGAGCTCTTAGCGGCCATGATCCGGCAATCTCTTCACACGCGCATGATGGTCGGGTGCAGCGGGGAAGGGGTGATTGCCGGTGCAGAAGAATTGGAAACAGCTCCGGCGATCACGCTCTGGGCGGCATCATTGCCGGAGGTGACACTGGAGCCGATTCGGTCGTCGTTTTCGCCCGTGCAAGATCAGTTTCGGCTATCCGGTTGGCCTGAACCGAGTGCGAGACAGTCCTCATTTCTCCTGTTGGCCGATCCGTTCACCACCCCGATGCGAGAAGTTCTTGGACTCATCGATGAACGGTATCCGGGGACCAAGGCCATCGGCGGATTAGCCGGAGGGGGGCAAGGTGAGGGAGAGAACCGGTTGATCTTCCAAGGCGAAATGCTTACGGGTGGATTAGTCGGAGTGCAGCTGTCCGGACCGGTGGATGTCCGCCCGGTCATCTCACAAGGATGCCGGCTGATCGGTGACCGGTTCGTCGTCACAAAAGCTGAGCACAATCTTATTTATGAGCTCGGCGGTGTGCCGGCCCTGGATCGGTTACAGGCGGTCTTTGAGTCATTGCCGGAGGAAGACCGGCGCCACGCCCATCGGGCCTTACATCTTGGCATCGTCATCGATGAACATCGGGATCGGTTCGAGCGGGGAGATTTTCTTGTCAGGAATCTGGAAGACCGGCGCCACGCCCATCGGGCCTTACATCTTGGCATCGTCATCGATGAACATCGGGATCGGTTCGAGCGGGGAGATTTTCTTGTCAGGAATCTTGTCGGGGCTGATCAAACGGCTGGATCGGTGGCGGTTGGCGATGTCGTGCAGGAAGGGCAAACCGTACAATTTCAACTTCGAGACGCCAGATCGGCCAGTGAGGACTTGAATTTACTACTGGCTGCCGATCGGGCGGCACATCGCTGTCAGCCGCTCGGAGCCCTTATGTTCAGTTGCTGTGGACGGGGACGAGGCTTGTTTGGGAAGCCCAATCACGACGCAGCGACGATGGCGGATCGGTTGGGTTCGATTCCTCTGGCAGGGTTTTTTGCGCAGGGCGAAATCGGGCCAGTTGGTGGCAGAAACTTTCTGCATGGCTATACGGCCTGCATGGCGCTCTTTGCGGAGCAGGATCTGCCCAAGTAACGACGTACACAGTGGCATCATTCGCAACGCCGTTCGATACGGCATAAGGAGGACGTATGAGACGCCGAGTCACCCTAGGCATCATCATGACGTTGGTTTTCACACCACTATTCGGATGGGGAGGCACTATGACTGTAAACGAGAAGGGCTCGAACGCCGGGGAGACGGTCACTGCATCCGGGCTTAAATATATCGATCAGGCTGTGGGGGCGGGAGATGTCGCCGTCGCCGGCAAGACTGTGAGTGTCCATTACACGGGGTGGCTGGAGAATGGGAAGAAATTCGACAGTTCCGTCGATCGTGGCCAGCCCTTTTCATTTCCTCTCGGTGCCGGACGGGTTATCAAGGGCTGGGATGAAGGGGTCCAAGGCATGAAGGTCGGCGGCAAACGCAAACTGACGATTCCTTCAGACCTGGGCTATGGTTCGCGCGGGGCCGGTGGAGTGATCCCGCCAAATGCCACACTCATCTTCGATGTCGAATTGCTAGCGGTTCGGTAGGGATAGACAGACCGGACTGCTGCGGCTGATTTCCTCAGCCGATAACGACGGTCTCAACAGGACTATGATGCAACAGACTCCGCTCATCGCCCAACATCGCGAGGCCGGCGCCAAGCTCGTCGATTTTGCCGGCTGGGAAATGCCCATCCAGTATGGTGGAGTGGTTGATGAGTATCAGACGGTCAGGACCAAGGCCGGGCTGTTCGATGTGAGTCACATGGGCCGTATCGAAGTCAGTGGGGCTGGCGCCCTGGGCTTTCTGCAAGGAGTCACCACCAATGACGTCGCTGCGCTTCAGCCTCTGCACGCGCAGTATTCGATGGTCTGCAACCGGCAGGGGGGTATCAAAGACGATATCTTTGTCTATCGGTTGGCCGGTCCGAATGAATATCTCCTGTGCGTGAATGCGTCTAATCGCGACAAGATTCATTCATGGCTGCTGGAGCATGGCGCACGCGCTTCCAACTGTCGAATCCATGATCGTTCGGCGGATATCGCGCAGATTGCTCTGCAGGGTCCCGCCACGCGGGCCATCGTGGCAACCTTTGGATCAACAATGCTGGATGCGCTCACGCTCAGAGCGTCGACCATGGTCACGATCGAATCGGTCCCTTGCATGGTCGCCCGCACCGGCTATACGGGTGAGTTTGGCTATGAGTTCTATGTCTATGGATCGCCGGCGCCAGTCTGGAATGCGCTACTGGACAGGGGGCAGTCCGTTGGCGCCAAGCCCGCAGGACTCGGTGCGCGCGATCTCTTGCGTCTGGAGATGGGCTATCTGCTCTATGGCAATGATATTGATGAAGCAACGACGCCGATTGAAGCCGGCGTGGAATGGGCCGTGAGTTTCACCAAGGGAGATTTTATCG
>JABMDE010000065.1:16310-20616 GCA_015904055.1 Nitrospira sp.
ATACGGCCTGCATGGCGCTCTTTGCTGAGCAGGATTCTGCGAAGGTCACGATGTAAGCAGTGGCATCATTTGCAACGCCGTTCGATGCGGCACAAGGAGGACGTATGAGAGGCCGAGTCATCCTAGGCATCATCATGACGTTGGTTTTCACACCACTATTCGGATGGGGAGGCACCATGACTGCGAATGAGAAGGGCTCGAACGCCGGGGAGACGGTCACTGCGTCTGGGCTTAAATATGTCGATCAGGTAGTAGGGGCGGGCGATGTCGCCGTCGCCGGCAAGACTGTGAGTGTTCACTACACAGGGTGGCTGGAGAACGGAAAGAAATTCGATAGCTCAGTCGATCGTGGCCAGCCCTTTTCGTTTCCTCTCGGTGCCGGGCGGGTCATCAAAGGGTGGGATGAAGGGGTGCAAGGTATGAAAATCGGCGGCAAACGCAAGCTAACGATTCCCTCAGACCTTGGCTATGGTTCGCGCGGGGCCGGTGGAGTAATCCCGGCAAACGCCACACTCATCTTCGATGTCGAATTGTTGGCAGTTCGGTAAGTATGGATAGACCGCGATAACCGGTGCGGCCGATTTCCTCAGCCGATAAGGACGGTCTCAACAGGACTATGATGCAACAGACTCCGCTCATCGCCCAGCACCGCGAAGCCGGCGCCAAGCTCGTCGATTTTGCCGGCTGGGAAATGCCCATCCAGTACAGTGGAGTGGTCGATGAATATCAGACGGTCAGAGTCACATGGGCCGTATCGAAGTCAGTGGGGCTGGCGCCCTGGTTTTCTTACAAGGGATCACCACCAATGACGTCGCCGCGCTTCAGCCCATGCACGCACAGTATTCGATGGTCTGTAACCGGCAGGGAGGTATCAAAGACGATATCTTTGTCTATCGATTGGCTAGTCCGAACGAATATCTGCTGTGCGTGAATGCGTCCAATCGCGACAAGATTCATTCATGGCTGCTGGAGCATGGTTCAAGCGTTCCCGGCTGCAGAATCCATGATCGATCGGCGGATATCGCGCAGATTGCCCTGCAGGGTCCTGCCACGCGGGCAGTCGTGGCAACCTTTGGATCAACGGCGCTGGATGCGCTCAAGCTCAGAGAGTCGACCATGGTCACGATCGAGTCGGTTCCTTGCATGGTCGCCCGGACCGGTTATACGGGTGAATTCGGCTATGAGTTCTATGTCCATGGACCGCCTGCGCCAGTCTGGAATGCTCTCCTGGACAGGGGGCAGTCCGTTGGCGCCAAGCCCGCAGGACTCGGTGCGCGCGATCTTCTACGCCTGGAGATGGGCTATCTGCTCTATGGCAATGATATTGATGAAGCAACCACGCCGATTGAAGCCGGCGCGGAATGGGCCGTGAGTTTCACCAAGGGAGATTTTATCGGTCGTGATGCGTTATGGTCTCAGAAACAAGCGGGTCCAGGTCGCCGGTTCATTGCCTTCGAGCTTCTGGAGAAAGGCGTCCCGCGGCATGGATTCAAGATTCTTGATCCTGCCACGTCGAACCCAGTCGGAGACGTGAGCAGCGGCAATCTGTCGCCTCGCTTACAGAAGGGGATTGGATTGGGCTATGTGCCAGCAGCCTATGCCACTCCGGGGACCTCGATAGCAGTTGATATCAGAGGCAAGGCCCTTCTCGCGACGGTGGTCAAGCCGCCATTCTATAGAAAGCCAAAGAGCTAATGGCGTATAGCACAAACAGGACCAGGGTCGTGTTTTCCTCATCGTACGCGATAAACTAGTTACTCTCGTGACCAAGAACATCTACACAGGCAAAGTTGTTACCCTCAATATCGATACCGTGACTCTGCCGAACGGGGCCACGATCGATCTTGAGACGATCCGCCACCCTGGAGCCGCCGCAGTCGTCCCTATAAAGGACGATGGCACGGTCGTGTTGATCCGGCAGTTTCGCCATGCGGCGGGGGGATTTATCTATGAAATCCCTGCGGGAAAACTTCAGCCTGGCGAAGACCCTCTCCACTGTGCGTCGCGGGAGTTGGAAGAAGAGGTGGGCTATCGCGCCTCTTCCTTCGAGTTGCTTTCCAGCATCTTTACCGCTCCAGAGCGGGTTGTGCCGCATTACAATGTGATGGGGGTCGCCAAGGCTGCGCTCGAATGCACCGTGCGGTACCTGGCCTATGATCTTGGCCCGAAGAATATTCGGGTGAATGCGATCTCTGCCGGGCCGATCAAGACGCTTGCTGCCCGTGGTGTGTCAGGCATCACGAAGATGGTCGATCTTCATAAAGAGTTTGCTCCGCTCCGCCGGGCAACCGAACAAGGCGAAGTCGGTGACACGGCGTTGTTCCTCGTGAGCTCTTTGGGACGGGGGATTACCGGAGAGACCATCTACGTGGATGGCGGATTCAACATTCTGGGGATGATGGCTCCTGGCGAATCGCCAGTATCCTGACCAATCAGTAACGAGCCCAAGATCAGGCTCCAGCCAACGTATGCCAAGGTTCTGTTCCTGCTTGTCCATACCTCTGCCGTAAGTTGCTCCTCAGGAATCAGGGTCACAGCCTCAATCATTTCTCTCGATCAGAGGAGCATCAATTTATCAATCGGTTCTATCGATATCGATGTTTGGCTGATGTGGCACCGCGTTTGCTGTTTTCCCAGACATTTGCACAGACGAATCCTACTTTTGCCACGGGATGTCCGAATGTTGAGGAAAACACTTGGAGTCACACTCGGTCTTATTGTGGCCGGTCATGCTCTCTTGCCGATGCCGTCTCAGGCGCAGGTTTCCGCAAGACAACTTGCCAAGGAGGCGCTTCAGGAGTGCGATCAAGGGCGGGCAGAAAAAATACGCGAAGTGAAGCTCATTCATTTCCAAACAGGACAGGCTCTCGCAGAACAGGCCGTGGCGCTCGATGAGCGATACGCCGACGCGCATTTTTCCCTCTTCTGCAATTTAGGGGAGCAACTTCGTATCGACGGCGAATCCATCACATCGGCGTTCGGGTTCCGCCGCATGATGAATGAACTTGATCAGACTCTTGAACTCAACCCCGGTCACCTCGATGCGCTCTCAGCCAAGGGGACCTTCCTCGTGAAGCTCCCAGGCGTCTTGGGGGGCGACAAAGAAAGAGGAGAACAAATCTTACAGCAGGTTGTGAAGCGGGCGCCGCAAGCGGTCAATGCGCGGCTGGCCCTTGCCAAAGTTCGGTGTGAGCGAGGCCGACATCAGGAAGCCGTGACGCTGGCCTCCGATGCCTTGGCGATCGCCCGGAAGCACAAACGGGGAGAGTTTATTCCAGAAGCAAGGGCTACGCTCCAGCAGCTTCGTACCAATGTGACCACTGCCAGTTACAAGCCGCCGCTCTGACACTCATTCGATGGTTCCTCTCAACTGCTTCAATCGACCCTGCCGTTTCTTTCCCTCGATTCGCCTATTCTGGGAGCCCTTTGTCGGCTTCGTCGGCTTCCGTTTCTTCTTCGGGGTGGCGACACGTTGAATCAAGAGGCTGAGCCGCTCAAGCGCGTCTTCGCGATTGCGTTCCTGCGTTCTATGCTGTTGCGCCTTGATCGTGATGACGCCCTCGTCCGAAATGCGTTGGTCGCGGAGCTTGAGCAGTTCTTCCTTGTAAAAATGTGGAAGCGACGAGGCGACAATATCGAAACGCAGATGAATAGCGGTCGAAACCTTGTTGACGTGCTGCCCGCCTGCCCCTTGTGATCGCATGGCATGGAGCTCGATCTCAGAATCTGGAATCACAACATGCGAAGATATGCGCAGCATAATGGCCATACTGTACTGTAATCCTCAATGTACAGTCACCAGTTGGCGACGATGGCGAGTCGGGATGGGCGTGGTTGGAGCGGAGGGGCTACTGCAATTCCGGGACGCGGTCGATAATGCGGAGCCGCACGTCATTCCCTAACTGGATTTGGACCATCTTGCTGGAGAGCCGTTCACGCATCTGTTGGACGTCCTGCACACTGAATTGCAATTGTCCCCCGCACCGTTCGACCAGGTGGTAGAGCAAGAGGGTCGTGAGATAATGCACGTCGTCGTCGTTGGCATGTTCACTACAGTTGAGAATCTGCGGCATGGCTGTTGGGCCCCGATTGCTTCGTGGGGATACTTATCGCCGAACTGCCGGCCTTTCCACAATGCCCCAAATGGAGGGGGTCTCTCATAAAGAAACACATACGATCATTGAATGTAAGCGGCTAGGCGATAATTCGGAGCAATGCGGTATCGAACGATCCTGTGCACCCATGCTGGGGATAGCATGGGTGCACAGGATTAATGGCGGGTCATTCTTTTGGAGGTACAGTGGAC
>JABMDE010000065.1:20736-25123 GCA_015904055.1 Nitrospira sp.
TCAGAATGAACGGCTTCGGCAGAACGTTGAAGAACTCGCCGCCACAGTGCCGGGCGCACGGGCGTATGTCTGCGACGTGGGGAATGATGGAGAGATTGCGGCACTGATGAAGCAGGTGGAGAAGGAATTCGGGCGACTCGATTTTCTTGTCCACTCTCTGGCGTTTGCGCCACGTGAAGAATTGACCGGTCAGTTCGTGAATACGACGCGTCAGGGGTTTGCGACGGCGCTGGATGTCAGCGCCTATTCATTGGTGGCGGTCGCGCGAGCGGCAATGCCATTGATGAATGAGGGAGGCTCGATCGTCACGCTTTCGTATCTTGGCGCAGAGCGGGTTGTGCCGCATTACAATGTGATGGGGGTCGCCAAGGCGGCGCTTGAATGTACCGTGCGGTACCTGGCCTATGATCTTGGCCCGAAGAATATCCGGGTGAATGCGATCTCTGCCGGGCCGATCAAGACGCTTGCCGCCCGTGGTGTATCAGGCATCACGAAGATGGTCGATCTTCATAAAGAGTTTGCCCCGCTCCGCCGGGCAACCGAACAAGGTGAAGTCGGCGATACGGCGCTGTTTCTCGTGAGTTCTTTGGGACGGGGGATTACTGGAGAGATCATCTACGTAGATGGTGGATTCAACATTCTGGGGATGATGGCTCCAGGCGAATCGCCAGGAGCCTGATCCGTCAGTAACGAGTCCACGATCCGCCTCACGCCAACCTATACCTAGGTCCTGTTCCGGCTTGTCCACACCTCTGCCGTAAGTTGTCCTTAGGCATCAGGGGCACAGTCTCAATCAGTTCTTCCAGTTTGGAAGAACATTGGTTTATCAATCGGTTCCATCTATATCTGGTCCTGGCTACCGTGGCACCGCGTTTGCTGTTTCCTCAGACATTCATACAGACGAATCCTACTTTTGCCACAGGATGTCCGAATGTTGAGGAACACGCTTGGAATCGCACTCGGCTGTATGATGGCCGGTCATGTTCTCTTGCCGATGCCGTCTCAGGCGCAGGTTTCCGCAAGACATCTTGCCAAAGAGGCGCTTCAGGAGTGCGATCAAGGGCGGGTGGAAAAAGTCCGCGAAACTAGGCTGATGCATTTCCAAACAGGACAGGCGCTGGCAGAGCAGGCTGTCGCGCTCGATGAGCGATACGCCGATGCGCATTTTTCCCTCTTCTGCAATTTAGGGGAACAACTGCGTATCGACGGCGAGTCCATCACCTCGGCATTCGGGTTTCGCCGCATGATGACCGAACTTGATCGGACCCTCGAACTCAACTCCAGCCACCTCGACGCACTGTCGGCCAAAGGGACGTTGCTTGTAAAGCTTCCTGATATTCTGGGAGGTGATAAAGAAAGAGGAGAGCAACTTTTACAGCAAGTGGTCAAGCGGGCGCCACAAGCGGTCAATGCGCGGTTGGCGCTTGCCAGAGTCCGGTGCCAGCGAGGCCGCCACCAGGAAGCTGTGACACTGGCCTCCGATGCCCTGGCCCTTGCCCGCAAACACAAACGGGCTGAATTCATTCCTGAGGCAAGAGCCGTACTGCAACAGCTCAAGACCAACGCCGACAAGACCAGCTAACAGTCCCTCCCTGGCGTCCGTTGCCCTCTTCTGATCATATGACATGGTGTCAATTGGCAATCGTGTAAAGAGGCGCTCTCATTGAGAATATTCTGTCTCTTGTGTGTGATTGAGGAATGACCATGAACGATCACTCAATTGTTCCGCGCAGCGCCTTCAATCGTCCTTGCCGCTTCTTTTGATCCACCCGTCTCTTCTGGGATCCTTTCGTTGGCTTCGTCGGTTTCCGCTTTTTCTTCGGGGTGGCGATACTGTGAATCAAGAGGCTGAGCCGCTCAAGCGCATCTTCTCGGTTTCGTTCCTGTGTCCGATGCTGTTGCGCTTTGATTGTGATGACGCCCTCTTCCGAAATGCGTTGATCGCGAAGCTTACGCAATTCTTCCTTGTAAAAAGGCGGGAGCGATGAGGCGGCAATATCAAAGCGGAGATGAATGGCGGTTGAAACCTTGTTGACGTGCTGCCCGCCTGCCCCTTGTGACCGCATGGCATGGAGCTCAATCTCAGAATCCGGAATCACAACATGGGAGGATATGCGCAGCATGGCGACCATACTGTACTGCAAAGATCGATAGACAGTCACCAGCCGGCGACGATGGCGAGTCAGGATTGGGAGTGGTTGGAGCGGAGGTGCTACTGCAATTCCGGAACGCGGTCGATGATGCGGAGCCGCACCTCATTCCCTAACTGGATTTGGACCATCTTGCTGGAGAGACTTTCACGCATCTGCTGGACGTCCTGCACGCTGAATTGTAATTGTCCCCCGCACCGTTCGACCAGGTGGTAGAGCAAGAGGGTTGTGAGATAGTGCACTTCGTCGTCGTTGGCATGTTCACTACAGTTAAGAATCTGTGGCATTGAGCTAGACCCCGGTTGCATTGTGTAGGGTAGTTATCGCTGAAACACCGACCATTCTACAATGCCTCCAATGGAGGGGGTTCCGCATAAGGAAACAGATACGATTAATGAACTGAACCAGTTAGAAGAGTATTCGCCGTGACGATGTTGAATGTCTCACAGTGCCTGGTCGATTCCATGAAGCGAATGGAAGAGGTGAGATGCTAATCCGGAGTATGACGGTGTGAAACGATCCGGTGCCACCATGCCGGTGTGGCATGGGTGGCACCGGATCAATGGCAGATTATTCCTTCGGAGGTACAGTGGACGAATGGTGGCTGGTAATCAGCCATTCTTTACCGTCCCACGGTGTAGGTATAGCGGGCTTTGACGCTGGCTCCGGTTTTCTGAAACGTGAAGGTGTAGAGGCCGGCGTCGACCGCCGTATTGCAATCGATTTCGATTTCGCGCGAGTCGATACGGCCGACCGGGCGATTCTCCAGGAAATGGTGAAAATAGTCCTCTTTGTCGGCGGCTGTGAGCCGTGGGCGGACTGAGACTGTCGGCAGCAAGATGGATGTCGGCGCGTAATTGGCCGAGACCTTGTGCGGATCTCCTGTTTGGAGTGTGGCATTCCAGCGGTCAAACAAGGCGGCGATGTCCTGCTCGGTTGCCTCGACGCATACCTCTGCATGCTGTGGAACCGCCTGATGCACGTGTTCTGGCGGCGCATCTGCCGTGGGTACGGCAGATGAATGGTGACTGGTAATCAGCCATTGTTTGCCATTCCATTTGTAGGTGTAGGTATAACGGGCTTTGACCTTGACGCCGGTTTTCTGAAACGTGAAGGTATAGAGCCCTGTATCGATTGCGGTGTTGCAATCGATCTCAATTTCGCGCGAGTCGATGCGGCCGACCGGGCGGTTTTCCAGAAAATGGTGAAAGTAGTCCTCTTTGTCGGCGGCCGTGCGTCGCGGCCGGCTCGACACTGTCGGCAGCAAGAACGACGTCTCCGCGTAATTGGCCGAGACTTTGTGCGGATCCCCAGTTTGCAGTGAGGCATTCCAGCGGTCAAACAAGGCGGCAATGTCTTCCTCAGTGGCGGCCACGCACAGCTCAGAATGTTGTGGAACCGCTTGGTGCACGTGCTCCGGAGGCGCATCCGCCGTGGGTAGGGCGGACGAATGGTGGCTGGTAATCAGCCACTGTTTGCCATCCCATTTGTAGGTAAAGGTATAGCGGGCCTTGACACTGTTTCCGGTCTTTTGGAACGTGAAGGTGTAGAGCCCCGCATCAATGGCCGTATTGCAATCGATTTCGATTTCGCGCGAGTCGATGCGGCCGACCGGGCGGTTCTCCAGAAAATGGTGAAAATAGTCCTCTTTGTCGGCGGCCGTGAGCCTGGGCCGGCTTGATACGGTCGGCAACAGGAGCGATCGTGGGGCGTAATTGGCCGAGACCTTGTGCACATCGCCGGTTTGAAGCGCGGCGTTCCAGCGGTCGAACAAGGCAGCAATGTCCTCCTCGGTGGCCGCGATGCACAGCTCCGCATGTTTTGGAACCACATGTTCAGGTTTAGTGGGGGGGGCTGCGTTCTGTTCTGCCGCGTAGCTCACCATGGGAACAGCGATCATTGCCAGGAGCAAAACCAATCTTCTCATAAAAGATCCTCCCTCGGACGCTGAGTAATGAATCCCTTTCAGAGTATGGGCGATGTTGTACTCAACGCCCACAATAAGCCGCTATAACGGAGGATAGTATAGATTCGAGAGTGGATAATTCTCAACTAGGCTGGAAACATCAAAAGTAGGGGGTGCATTCCGCGAGCGGTGCTCTGATGGAAGGGAGGGAGGGTATATCCTGGCAACTGTGCCAGGTTTCACATCAGACGGTACGGACGCAGGGTTACGGGACGAGAGAAGAATGATCGCTGGTGATCAGCCACTGCAGGCCGTCCCACTTATAGACGAT
>JABMDE010000065.1:25243-28090 GCA_015904055.1 Nitrospira sp.
GTGCCGCATTACAATGTGATGGGGGTCGCCAAGGCTGCGCTCGAATGCACCGTGCGGTACCTGGCCTATGATCTTGGCCCGAAGAATATCCGGGTGAATGCGATCTCTGCTGGGCCAATCAAGACGCTTGCCGCCCGTGGTGTGTCAGGTATCACGAAGATGGTCGATCTTCATAAAGAGTTTGCTCCGCTCCGACGGGCAACCGAACAAGGTGAAGTCGGTGACACGGCGCTGTTCCTCGTGAGCTCTTTGGGACGGGGGATTACCGGAGAGATCATCTACGTGGACGGCGGATTCAACATTCTGGGGATGATGGCTCCTGGCGAATCGCCAGCATCCTGACCAATCAGTAACGAGCCCAAGATACGGCTTCAGCCAACGTATGCCACGGTTCTGTTCCTGCTTGTCCATACCTCTGCCGTAAGTTGCTTCTCAGGAATCAGAGTCACAGCCTCAATCATCTCTCTCGATCGGAGAAGCATCGTTTTATCAATCAGTTCTATCAATATCGATGTTTTGATAACGTGGCACCGCGTTTGCTGTTCCCCCTGACAATTGCACAGACGGATCCTATCTCTTGCCACAGGATGTCTGAATGATGAGGAAAATGCTTGGAGTGGCACTCGGCCTAATCGCGGCCGGTAGTGCTCTCTTGCCGATGCCGTCTCAGGCTCAGGTCTCTGCCAGACATCTTGCCAAGGAGGCGCTTCAGGAGTGCGATCAAGGGAGGGCAGAAAAAATACGCGAAGCGAGGCTCATTCATTTCCAAACAGGACAGGCTCTCGCAGAGCAGGCCGTGGCGCTTGATGAGGGATACGCCGACGCGCACTTTTCCCTCTTCTGCAATTTAGGGGAGCAACTTCGCATCGACGGCGAGTCTATTGCCTCGGCATTTGGGCTTCGCCGCATGATGAACGAACTCGATCGGACTCTCGAACTCAACCCCGGCCACCTCGATGCGCTTTCAGCCAAAGGGACGTTGCTTGTCAAGCTCCCTGACATTCTGGGAGGTGATAAAGAAAGAGGAGAACAACTCTTACAACAGGTTGTGAAGCGGGCACCGCAAGCAGTCAATGCGCGGCTGGCTCTTGCCAGGGTCCGGTGCGAGGGAGGCCGGCATCAGGAAGCCATGACGCTGGCCTCCGATGCCTTGGCCATTGCCCGTAAGCATAAACGGGCCGAGTTTATCCCAGAAGCAAGGGCTACGCTCCAGCAGCTTCGTACCAATGCGACCACTGCCAGCTACAAGCCGCCGCTCTGACACTCATTCGATGGTTCCTCTCAACTGCTTCAATCGTCCCTGCCGTTTCTTTCCCTCGATTCGCCTATTCTGAGAGCCCTTTGTCGGCTTCGTCGGCCTCCGTTTCTTCTTCGGGATGGCGACACGTTGAATCAAGAGGCTGAGCCGTTCAAGCGCGTCTTCGCGATTGCGTTCCTGCGTTCTGTGCTGTTGCGCCTTGATCGTGATGACACCCTCTTCCGAAATGCGTTGGTCTCGGAGTTTGAGCAATTCCTCCTTGTAAAAAGGCGGAAGCGATGAGGCGGCACTATCGAAGCGCAGATGAATAGCGGTCGAAACCTTGTTGACGTGCTGCCCGCCTGCCCCTTGCGACCGCATGGCATGGAGCTCGATCTCAGAATCTGGAATCACAACATGCGAGGATATGCGCAGCATAGTTGTCCTACTGTACTGTAATCATCGATAGACAGTCACCGCTGGCGACGATGGCGAGTCGTGGTTGGAGCGGAGTGGCTACTGCAATTCCGGGACGCGGTCGATGATGCGGAGCCGCACCTCATTACCTAACTGGATCTGGACCATCTTGCTGGAGAGACGTTCACGCATCTGCTGGACGTCCTGCACACTGAATTGTAATTGCCCCCCGCATCGTTCGACCAGGTGGTAGAGCAAGAGGGTCGTGAGGTAGTGAACTCGTCGTCGTTGGCATGTTCACTACAGTTAAGAATCTGTGGCATGGCGGTTAGAACCTGGTTATTGTTGTGCGGGGTAGTTATCGCTGAAACACCGACCATTCTACAATGCCCCAAATGGAGGGGGTCCTTCCCAAGGAAATAGATCAGGTCAATGAATTTAATGAGTTGGAAGAGTACCAACTGCGAAGATCTAAAATTTTTCGAAGAGCCTGGTCATTTTATCAACCGAATGGAAGAGGCTGGACGTCCCTGGCGTATTGCGTGGCGCAGGAAGGTGCGTATCGAACGATCCCCCCCATATGGATATATACGGGGGGCACGAAATCAATTCTAGGGCACTCCTTTTTAACTGGCGTTTCTCGCGCTGGAAAAAGTTTAAGGTTTGCCCAAGGTCTGCCGAAGACGATGCACAGACCTACAAACTCATCCAGACAAGGGGGATATCGGAAGGGTGGGGAATACAGGGGTGGCAATCGCGTGCCTCAAGAACAGGGTGCGGGATTTTCTAGAGAGTCGTAGATAGATGTCCGCAGGAGGAAAGGGAGAACCATGCAGTGTACCGTAGCGAATCAAGGAGCACGTCAGTGGGGACGGGGGATCGCAATCACGATTTTTGTGTGGAGCCTGCTGCTCGGGGGAGAAACCTTCGCCCAGTCCACCCCAACGTTCACCCAAGACTTTCGCCTGTGGTCACCAGTTTTTATGACGGTGACACTTCCTTCATCTTTTCTGGCTCACTTGGAAGTCCAACCACGGTTTGCTGATCTTGACGAAGCCGGCCATATCGATCAACTCATCCTCCGTCCCGCGATTGGCTATCAACTGACGGAGAATCTCTCCATCTGGCAGGGCTATGCCTGGGTTGGCAATTATAATCAGAGGCATATACCCCCTCAGTCATCCTTCTTCGAG
>JABMDE010000066.1 GCA_015904055.1 Nitrospira sp.
CATGTCGGCCGGCGTGAGATTCACCACGTCTTTCGTGTGCGTCACGAAGAACCCGTCGCAGCAGAGCGCGAGAGGCAGATGCACATCCGGCTCTTCCGACACCATGTAGCCCTTCAGAATCCAATCGAAAAAGTCTTGGGCCGTTTCCGCATGCCAGACGAGCATGCCGGTATTCAATAGATAGGCAATTTCGAGCGTGTCCGGTTGGATCGAGAGCGGCGAATTGATCCCTCGGCAGGTGACGATCATTTGAATCGGCAGCCGCGAGCCTGCCCACATCGGGAAGTTTTCCATTGCGCGCATTGTGCCGGGGCCCGCCGTTGTCGTGAACACACGGGCACCGCCGAACGCCGCGCCGGCGCACTGCGACATGACGGCAAACTCACTCTCGCCACGGAAATAGTCACCAATATATCCTTCGGCAAACAATTCGCCGATTAGCGCTGCCGCTTCCGATTGTGGAGTGATCGGATAGGCAATCATCACATCGCAGCTGGATCGGCGGACCGCTTCCTTGATGACTTCGGAACCCGTAAAGAACGACGGGGTCCTTGGAGCTTCATTCATGAGCTTCCAGGGATCAGTGTATATTTGTCCCTTTTTATTCGGTGTCCCGATAACTGAGGGGGGTGTAGCCATGGATCCAGCCTCCTTTTTGGCTTGAGCTTCCGGTGTTTAGCTGGAAGCTCCGTTCTTGGCTGATTCCAGCCGTGGTTGGACTGTTCCTTTTAACCGTTTAATCGTATCGGCCAGTTTCATGATTTTCTCGACCGACGCATCACGGAACGACAGCATCGCGTCTTCGTGGCCGGCTTGCGCGCACATGGCGATCGTATAGCATGAGGTGCCGCCGCGAATAATTTTCAGCGACAAATTGGCTTGATGACAATGCACGCCGACAAACATGCAGCAGTCGATTTTGTTGTGCCAGATCGTCAGATTCGGGTGATTGGGATTGATTTCAACTTCCGGATTGATCTTCGGGTATTTGGGGCGATAGTCCGGCATAGGAATCAGCATCGCATGTTGCCCCGGTTGAACACATTCCTTCAATGTGTTGTACAGATGCCGGATGGCAGTCGCTTTCTTTGCCGCCTTTTCATTCCAGGCCCATAAAACCAGGGGGCCGGGGAAAATCGTCGGCACTTTTGCCATCAGGAATTGCCGCGCGGCTTCCTCGTACGCCTTTTCTTCCGGGGCGATGACGCCGTTGATATGGGCTTCGCCTGGATTTGGCAACTGGATCCCCATGCTGGCGGCCGCTGGGGGTAGAAAGTGTTCAGGACCTGGGAGCACACGGTACTCGCTCATTGCGGCCTACACTCCGAGTGAAAGGTTGATTTGACTAAAGAGCAACGATTTTTCACAGGCTTACTCATCACAATCTAAGCTGTTTCCCGTTCTTTCCGCAACCTCGCAGAAGGCCCAGGCTAGCGAGCTTTTGGTCTACAGAAGCAGTGCAGGTTTAGGCCTATGGGACTAACCCGTTTACGAGTGCTCCAGTTCCCAGACTCCCATAGAGGAAGCCATTATAGGTGGCGCTATCTTGCGTTGTCAAATGATGCCGGAGCACTCATTTGCAGCACTGTGCATAGGCAAAATGGAAGAGCCTGGCATGGTTGGATGGTCAAGCCTTGCTAGGGGATCTGTTTGCACGCTTCGACTGATCCGAGCATGCAGGCATGCTCAAAGTCATCCTTTGCCAGGCGTCCTTGGAGTTGCTCACGGTAGAGCGTGGCTCTAGTGAGGAGCGCCTGCATATCCGCCGGCTCGGCCCGAAGCACCGTACTCAAGTCATTGATGGCTTGAGCTGGCTGGTTCAGCTTTCTATGGAGGTCGCTCCTGAGCAGGTAGGCTTCTTTGTAATAGGGCATCCAGCCGTCCGGCACATGGGAGGTTATGGATTTTTGTAGCACGGCTAAAGCGGCCGACCACTGTTTGGTCGTCATAAGCTTGCGTGCCTGGTTGGTATAGAGCGTAATCAAACGAAGATGCGCAATGTCGAACAGCGGATCCAATGCGAGGGCGCGCTCGTATGAACGAACTGCGTCGTCCGTCCGGTGGAGCCATGTGTAGACGTCACCCTGGCCGAGTAGGGCCCAGATGTTTTGTGGATCGATGATGAGCGTCCGGTCAAAGTCCATGCGGGCATTGTCAATATACTTGGAGTATTCGCTGAGTGTGGACTTTTTTGAATATGCAGCGGACACGAGTTGTAGATAAGTCTGTCCACGCACGACCAGGGGGGCTGTAGCCTGAGGGTCTAAGACGGCGTTGATCGTCAATCGGGCGAGTCTTCGTCTGAAGCATGAGCCGCTCATGGAGTTGATCCGCAGACTCCGGGCGGCATTGACGACCCAAGAGTCGGTGCCCGGCAACGGTCGCCCATCGGCCGCGCGCAAGGGCAAGAAAAAGGCGGCGCGCGTATGAAGATCGTCACGCAAGCAGATCGCAGCTTCCTCCCCAGCCTCAAGAAAGTGATATCCCGCGGCCAAGTGACCGGGGCGTCTGTGGAGAAGACCGTCCGGTCCATCCTGCAAGCGGTCGAGCGGGGCGGCGACAAGGCGGTGTTGCGCTATACCAAACAATTCGACAAAGTCTTGCTCAAACCGGATGCGGTGCGGGTGACGCCGGAGGAGATTAATAACGCGTATTTCCACATTCGTAAGGATGAAGGCGATGCCTTACGGCTTGCGGCAAAACGAATTACCGCGTTTCATGAGCGTCAGCGTACGAAGACGTGGATGTATCAGGACAACGATGCCACGTTGGGACAGGTTGTCACCCCCATCGATGCTATCGGCGTTTATGTGCCCGGGGGGAAAGCCGTGTATCCCTCATCGGTGCTGATGTGCGCGATCCCGGCCAAGGTCGCAGGGGTACGGCGAGTGGTGATGGTGACGCCGCCGCAGAAGGGCCCCATCAATCCGTATCTCTTAGTGGCGGCCGATATTGCAGGCGTGTCAGAAATTTATCGCATCGGTGGCGTGCAGGCCGTAGCGGCGCTTGCCTATGGAACGAAGACGATTCCCAAGGTCGATAAGATCATTGGCCCGGGCAATATCTATGTGGCGACCGCCAAGCGCCTGCTCTATGGGACCGTCGGGATCGACATGATCGCGGGGCCCAGCGAATTGCTGGTGGTAGCCGATGACGAGGCCAATCCGGTCCATGTGGCTGCTGATCTGCTGTGTGAGGCCGAGCACGATGAAGATGCACAGGTCTTTTTGATCACGACCTCGGAACGGCTGGCAAAAGACGTATCCAAATTGATCGAACAGCAGTTGAAGGGACTTCAACGCGAAAAGATCGCCTCCAAAGCGATTGCGCGCCATTCGGTGGCGTTTGTGGTGACGACTATGGATGAAGCGATCGACGTGGCCAATCAAATTGCCGCCGAGCATTTAACACTGTCGGTGGATAATCCGTTCGACTATCTCGAACAGATCCGTCATGCCGGTGCGTTATTTTTGGGCCGCTATACGCCGCCGGCGGTTGCGGATTATGTGGCAGGCCCGAATCATGTGTTGCCGACCGGCGGGACTGCGCGGTTTTTCTCGGCGCTGTCCGTGAACGATTACGTCAAGGTTAGCAATATCGTCCACTATACGAAGCAGGAGCTGGCAAAGGTGAAAGATCCGTTGATCCGATTGGCCAATATCGAAGGGTTCGACGCACACGCGAAGTCGGCCCAAAGCAGGTTTTCATGAAGAAGAACGGGACTCCGGCGCGCCAGGCAGCTATCCATCGTGCGACCAAAGAGACGGACATTTCCGTCGAGTGGGCGCTTGATGGTCGTGGCCACGGCAAGATTGATACGGGCATTCGTTTCTTTGATCACATGCTGGAGCTGCTCTCCAAGCACGGGTTCTTTGATTTGACCGTCAAGGCTAAAGGCGACATCGACATTGACGAGCACCATACCGTTGAAGATGTCGGCATCGTGATGGGGCAGGCATTGCACCGGGCGTTGGGCGAAAAAGCCGGGATCAAGCGATTCGGGTTCGCCTCGGCGCCGCTGGATGAGACCTTGGCCCAGGTAACGGTGGATCTCAGCGGCCGGCCGTTTCTCGTGTACAACGTGAATTTGCCGGACCGGAAGATCAAAGCGTTCGACTTAGGGCTTTTCGAAGATTTCTTTCAGGCGGATCTCAGCGGCCGGCCGTTTCTCGTGTACAACGTGAATTTGCCGGACCGGAAGATCAAAGCGTTCGACTTAGGGCTTTTCGAAGATTTCTTTCAGGCCTTTGTCACCCATGGCGGGCTCAATCTGCACGTCAATCTGATGTACGGCCGCAATCCGCACCACATCATGGAAGCGATTTTCAAAGCATTAGCCAAAGCGCTCGATCAGGCCACGATGCCGGAAGAGCGCCTAGCCGGCAAAGTCCTCTCGACGAAGGGGATGCTGTAAAAATACAAGGGTTCAGAAGGTTGAGGGTTTATGGGGGGGATGGGCAAGGAGAATATGCCCTCCCCCTTATTTGTTTGAAGGGCGCGCGAAGTCGTTAGGGTTTTCCCATGAAGATTCAGATAGAGAATGTTCGCTGTATTGAAAAGTGTGAATTGTCGTTACCTCCTGGGTCGCGGACGGTCCTCATTGGGACGAACAATGCCGGGAAGTCAACTTTGCTAGAAACAATCGTAAAGAGCTTATGGTCCTTGCCAGGATACGGCAATTTCAGTAGTGGTGACTGGTCGGGAAGGCTGGGTCTTTCAAGTAGCTATTATAGAAGGCAGGGCACTCAAATCTATCGTCCGCGCGTTAGTATAAATATATCCATCCCTGCATATTTCCCAGAGGAGCAGGCATTTACGTCCAAGCATCAACAGCTGAATTTCCTTCTAGCTGGAAGCGTTTCTCCAGCACGTGTCGAGGCCAACAATCCAGCGAATACTTTCTTGTGGCCATACGAATTGGCAATATCGGTGGGGGCTGATTTGAAGTCCCTTTTCAAATACCAAAACCCAATTGAAGGCATTGCAGATCTGCAGGGCCAAAGTGCGATAGCTGAAATTTCACTTCGGAGCGAAGAGGATTGGATAAATTGCCGAGAAAATTCTCGTTATGATAACTGGGGTGGGCAGGCACTGCCCAACATCGCAAATGTGAATAACCCCTTCACCAGAGCGCTCAATAAATTCATAGGGCGAACATTCAATATTTCTGCTGGCCGTAATCCACAGTTCAGCGCACATGGCAGCGATTTAGACTTAAGGCAGGATCGTATTCATGAGGTCACTCCTTTGCTCAAACGCCTAGCCTTTGACCCAGTTAAGTGGAATGTACTTCAGTCTGCTCTCACGCTGCTCTTTGATGAAATTTCTGAGCTCAGACTCCTTCCTGTTGGCGAAAATGTTGCGCCTCATGTGCTGTCAACATCGGGCGATCTTGTGCCAGTTTCTGACATGGGATTCGGTCTTCGGAATGCGCTCCAAATACTAGCAGTGATGTCCGTTGCTCCCAAGGGCGCAATACTCATTGTTGACGAGCCAGAACAAGGTCTGAACCAGGCCAGGCAAAGGGATTTCGCAAAACTGCTCGAACTGTTGCGCCCCGACCTCACTCTGATTGTTGCAACCCAAGCTGAGGCCTTCTGTAAAGGGTTAGGGTCCAGCTCACTTTATCTGGTTGAAAACAAGGATGGTCGCGCACTTGTTGAGCCGATCGATCTCCGGAACAATCAGGCCCACCGAAAACGGATGGCGAGGGCTATGGGAATTAATCCGCTCTATCTTGTGGAAGGCGGTAAGATCATCTTTGTTGAAGGTTCGTCAGATCAAAAAATAGTGTCTGAATGGCTTGAGCTCAACTTTCCCGATGTCGAAATGCAGAATGTGCAGATTCAGGACCTCGGGGGCGTTGGTAAGGTGGAGGAAGAGTTTGCGAAACCGATGTTCCTAAACTTTAAAGACGGTATTTTCTTTCTCTTGGATTCAGATAGGCTGTCACGGGAATCTGAAAGAGGGGCTAATATTCAACGGCTGGTTTCGTGGTTCGACAGGAACGACATTGCCAACTACTATGTCCTGAAACGGAGAGAAATCGAAAACTATTTGGGGCATGAGTCCCTTGCACGGGCGGCTGGGATCAATAGTAATTCAATCCGTCCAACAGAGGGTAGTGAGGCTTGGTTCGATTTCAAGGAAGCCGTAACGAGAGAGAAGGGATTCTACGACGAGAACAAGATTACTGTGAACGCATATCGAGGCCTCGACCAAAATAGTCGGAAGAACATCTTTTCAGAAGAGAATGCCAGTATTTTTGCCGCGATAAAAGAGTTCCTGTCTCAATAACTATCGGCATCATATTCGCAGGAAGCTCGGCTACAGTCTGGGGCCCTCTCATGGAGAGAGGTAGGTCGGTTTGTACGTTGTTACGCGCACGCCTTAACGATGGTCGACGAAAACGCACGGAAGTCGTCCAACTGTTTAGTGATGATGGCCTGGATGATATCCAGATTCAGGCGGGCGTATTGGTGAACAGCCATATTGCGGAAGCCAACCATCCGTTGCATGCGGGTGGCGAGGTCGGGTGGAAGTATTTCTGCCGTTTCCAAGAGGGTGAATGCGTCACGACTATCTTGTGGGACACCGAGTTTGCGTTGACTGACCACGTACATGGCCAGATCGATGGCCGTCTCGCAAGCGCGCTGAAGATTTAATACGATCGCATCCTGCTTGGTCTGATTGTCGGCAAGGTTCTGCTTGTTGCCCGCATATTCATCCTGAATTCGCTGCAAGCACCGCTCGATACTGGCGGCTTTGTTGAGGATTACGTCGTCAGCCATACACCAGTCCGCGTTTGGTAATTCCCTTCACAATCTCGCGTCGTTCCTCGTTAAGTCTGGCGTAGTCTGAATACGCATACATTTCGAATTCTCGGCGAGCCGACTCGTCCTGAGAAATCAGACAGGTACCGGTAGAGAGCACTTGCATCTTCATCACGGTTGACGCGGTGCGAAGATCGACAAGATCCACATCGCGGTGCAGTTGCGTGGCTAACTCTTGGGCGAGTTCAAATCTGCGCAGGTTGGGAATGGGGGTGTGGGCGAGCACGGCTAGATCCACGTCGCTCTCCGGACGGGCGGTGCCGTTTGCCTGTGAGCCGAAACGGTACAGGGCGATGAGTCCTGGGACAGCCTTGTGAATGTATTCACTCAACGATGCGTCATTCATTTCACACCTGGTAGCTTGACCGGCTCAGGCTACTGGTTCATCCATGTCCTGTCAATCTTTGAGCATTCTCAGCCAGATTCCTAGTGGCATGGCATCCGCGGATGCGGTATTGTTACACCCTCCAATGGGTGAATAGGATCCATGATTGCCATTATCGATTACGGTATGGGGAATCTCCGCAGTGTCTCCAAGGCCTTCGAGGCTGTGGGACATCAGGCCGTCGTGACACGCGATGTGCGGGTGATCGGCAATGCGAGCCATGTGGTCCTTCCCGGCGTCGGTGCGTTCGGTGATTGCATGGCGAATATCGAGCAGTATGGATTAGTGGAGCCGATTCGAACAGCAATCCAATCGGGCAAGCCGTTTCTTGGGATTTGCCTGGGCCTTCAAGTCTTGTTTACCGAGAGTGAAGAATTCGGTCCGCACAAGGGACTCGATATCATTCCTGGAACAGTCCGGCGGTTCGAGAGTGGGCAGGCATTGAAAGTGCCGCACATGGGCTGGAATCAAGTCCATACCCAACGAGCATGCCCAGTATTCGACGGGGTTGCGGACGGATCTGATTGGTATTTTGTGCACTCGTATTTCGTGGATCCCAGCGACAAGCAGCTGGCTTCGACGATGACGACCTACGGTATTCCGTTCGTATCGAGTGTGTGGAAGGACAATGTCGTGGCCTGCCAGTTTCACCCGGAGAAAAGTCAGGCCGTGGGGT
>JABMDE010000067.1:0-5594 GCA_015904055.1 Nitrospira sp.
ATTGCCGGACAACTATCGCGGCATGCTGGCGCTGCTGCGCTACGACGATGGAACGGAAAAATGCGTCGGCTGCGACCTGTGCGAAGCCGCCTGTCCCTCACGCGTCATCCGCGTGGTCAGCGCCGAAGTCCCCGGCGAACCGACGAAGCGTTATTCCAAGGAATATTACATGGACATGACCCGCTGCCTGTTCTGCGGCATGTGCGTGGACGCCTGTCCCGTCGATGCACTGGGCATGACGCGGGAATTCGAATGGGCGGTCTACGACAAACGGCAGCTTCACTTGAACAAGGAGCAACTCCTCGCAATCGGCGACCGCTCATATCCGGTCCGCGAGAAGCGTCTGGAGCTGCAGCATCCGAACACGGCCTTCTTCAACGTCGCGTTCAAGCACATACCGCAAAAACCGGAATGATGAGCAGAATTGACCATCGACTGACCGGCCGGCACCGCCGAGTCGCGCCGGTGATGTTACGCTCCTGTTGACAGCGAGGATCCTATCGTGGCGCAGTTGTTTTTTGGATATTTTGCCGGAGTCATCGCGTTAACCGCGGTGCTCGTGGTCGCGCTCAGAAACCCCATCTATAGCGCGCTGTCTCTGTTGATCTTGTTTTTCCATGTAGCCGGGTTGTACGTCACGCTCCACGCCGAGTTCCTCGCTGCCGTCCAACTCATCGTGTATGCCGGCGCCATTTTGGTGTTGTATCTGTTCGTCGTCATGCTGCTGAACCTCAAACAGGACGACCGGTACCACCACCAATGGCGGATGGCCGCATTCGTCTGCGTCCCCTTGCTGCTGGAGTTCCTGGTGCTGCTGGCCGGCAACGGTGTGGCTCCGCAACCGGGCCCGCTCACGGCCGAACAGACAACCGCGATGGGCGACAATACGATGGCCATCGGCACGACGCTGTTTACGACCTATCTCTTCCCCTTCGAAGTCGCCTCCCTGATTCTTCTCGTAGCAATGATCGGCGCCATCATCCTTGCTAAGCGGGACATTGGCGAAGGCGGTGAAACATGAGCCAGCCACTGTGTGCCGAAGCCCCACAGAGCATGCGGCTGACCGTGTTTATTTGTCCGCCACGTTTCACGAGGCAGCCATGACGATTCCTATTTCGTATTACCTCATCCTCAGCGCAATCGTCTTTTTGACGGGTGTGGTCGGAGTACTAATTCGACGCAACATTATCGCCATCCTTCTATCGGTCGAGCTGATGCTGAATGCGACGAATATCAACTTTGTCGCATTTTCAGAATACCTCCACGACATGGGCGGACAGGTATTCGTATTTTTTGCCCTGACCGTCGCGGCAGCCGAAGTGGCCGTCGGACTGGCTATCATCATCGCGCTCCATCGCGCTAAAGACAGCATCAATATCGAAGAATTCAATTTGCTGAAATGGTAATCAATCCGTTAATGGTCATTCGTCAACCGTCATACGTGGGATTCGCAGAATTGGCCGTTGATATTATTTTTCGTTTAACGTTTGACGTTTGACGGCTTTCACCATGCTCTACACACTCATCCCATTTCTTCCGCTGGCCGCGTTTCTGGTGCTTGGCCTCGGTGGAGCGCGCATCAAGGAACAGGCTCACCTCGTGGCCGTTCCAGCCGTCCTGTTGTCATGCCTGTTATCCATCGGTGCATTTACCGAGGTGGCCTCCGGATCCGTCATCTCCGTTCCGCTCTACACCTGGCTCACATCCGGCAATCTGGACGTACATATCGGCCTCTATATCGACCGCCTCACCGCCGTCATGCTCCTGCTCGTCACCATCGTGAGTTCGCTGGTGCACATTTATACGATCGGCTACATGCACGGCGAGCCGGGATATGCCCGTTTCTTCAGCTATATCGCGCTGTTTACCTTTTCGATGTTAATGCTGGTGCTGGCCGACAATCTGCTTCAGCTGTTCGTCTTCTGGGAAGCCGTCGGCCTCTGCTCTTATTTGCTGATCGGGCATTGGTATGAACGCGCGTCGGCCTGCTCGGCGGCGACCAAAGCCTTTCTCGTCAATCGCGTCGGCGACTTCGGATTTCTGCTGGGCCTCCTGCTGGTCTGGTACAGCTTCGGCTCGCTGAATTATCACGACATTTTCCCGGCCGCGCATGAGGCCGCCAATCAAACGATCAACCTCTTGAGCCCCCTGGGTGGGATCTGGGACGTGTCGCTCTTCACCCTCATCGGCCTTCTCCTGTTCACAGGCGCGATCGGCAAATCGGCGCAAGTCCCGTTGCATGTCTGGTTGCCCGATGCCATGGAAGGCCCCACTCCCATTTCGGCCCTGATCCATGCGGCTACGATGGTGACTGCCGGTGTGTTCATGGTCGCACGTCTCGCACCACTCTATAACCTGTCCCCGGTGGCCATGCAGGTCGTCGCCCTGGTCGGCGCTGCGACAATGGTCGTGGGCGCCACGATTGCACTGACTCAAACGGACATCAAGCGTGTGGTGGCCTACTCGACGGTCAGCCAACTCGGCTATATGGTCATGGCCTGCGGTCTCGGCGCCTATGCATCGGGCATGTACCACTTGCTGACACATGGCGCCTTCAAAGCCTTGCTGTTCTTGGGGTGCGGCTCTGTCATCGTAGCACTACACCATGAACAGGACATCCGCCGCATGGGTGGGCTCAAGGACAAATTGCCGGTCACGTACTGGACATTCGTCATCGGATCGCTCGCCTTGGCAGGCTTCCCCCTCACGGCAGGCTTCTTCAGCAAAGATGCTGTCCTGGTTTCCGCTTGGTTGTCAGGGTCGCTGGGACAAGTGCTCGCGGTGTTGGGACTGCTCACAGCACTCATGACAGCCTTCTATAGTTTCCGGCTGGTGTTCGTGACATTTTGGGGACCGTCGCATGTCGATCCACATCATGCGGATCATATTCATGAACCGTCACGGACCATCACTGTGCCGCTTCTAATCCTGGCTGTCCTCAGTATCCTGACCGGGTACCTTGGCATTCCGTCATTCCTTGAGCCGGTCTTTTCGACGGGGAGCGAACATACAGGGGAACATGGCGCGGCAGGCTTGGGGATCATGATCGCGGCGACCGCGATGGGACTTGCGGGCATTGCCGGAGCGTATTACGTCTACGTATTGAATCCGGATCTGCCGGATCGACTCGCCCAGCAGTGGGAAAGTCTTTACAGAGGCTCGTTGAACAAGTGGTACGTTGATGAGGCGTACGATCGCGCCTTCGTCAAGCCGACCATGACGGCGGCCTCTGAATTATGGAAACGCGTCGACGTTGACGTGATCGACGGCGCCGTCAACGGCGTCGCTCGCGGCGTCGCCTGGAGCGGATGGCTGCTCCGGCTGGTCCAAAGCGGACAGACACAGCATTACGCATTGGCAATGGCAGGCGGCATCGTCGTCCTTGTCACGATGCTCATCCTGTTTTAGGAGATCCGTCACTGGTCGTTGGGCTATGGGAACACCGACCGCGTAGCCTCCGGCGAATGATAAGTAACGCATGACACATTCTTTTCCCTGGCTCACCCTGCTCATCGTCCTCCCGCTGGCCGGAGCGGTCGCGCTGTGTGTTGTAAAGGAGAGCAGCGTCCGCTTGATTGCACTCGGCATCACCGCCGCCGATCTGCTGCTCTCACTCCCTCTCTGGTGGCTCTTCGACTCATCATCAGGCGGCATGCAATTCAACGAGACGGCGCTATGGATCTCCACCCCGCCGATTCACTACCGGCTGGGTCTCGACGGCATTAGTTTGCCGCTCGTCCTGATGACAACGATGCTGATGCCTCTCTGTGTGCTGATTTCCTGGCATTCAATCAACCAGCGGATCAGAAGCTTCATGGCTATGCTGCTGGTCATGGAAGGCGCAATGATCGGCGTCTTTGCCGCACTCGACTTCGTACTGTTCTATGTGTTTTGGGAAGCGATGCTGATTCCCATGTATCTCTTGATCGGTGTGTGGGGGGGGCCAAATCGAATCTACGCCGCAGTGAAGTTTTTCTTGTACACCCTGGTCGGAAGCGTGCTGCTCCTCGTCGCGATTCTTGCGTTGTACTTCCAGAGCGGCCATACCTTCGACATCGTTCAATTAAGCCAGACCGCTGTCCCGGCGTCGTTGCAGTTCTGGCTCTTTCTTGCATTCTTCGCCGCCTTTGCCGTGAAAGTTCCGATGTTCCCATTCCATACCTGGCTGCCTGATGCGCACGTGGAAGCGCCCACCGCCGGGAGCGTGATCCTCGCCAGCGTGCTGCTCAAGATGGGAGGCTATGGATTCGTCCGGTTCAGTCTGCCGATGTTGCCCGATGCCTCACAGGCCTTCGCGCCGCTGATGGTCACACTCTCGATCGTTGCCATCATCTACGGCGCCTACATGGCGCTGGCCCAGGCCGACCTGAAAAAGCTCATCGCCTATTCGAGTGTCAGCCATATGGGATTCGTCACACTGGGGCTATTCACGTTCAACATCCAGGGGATCGAAGGCGCCGTGATGCAGATGGTCAACCACGGCATCACCACCGGCGGCCTCTTCCTCTGCGTCGGTGTGATTTATGAACGCACCCACAGTCGCCAGATCACCGACAATGCGGGATTGACCAAACCGATGCCGCGCTATGCCACACTCCTGGTCATCTTCGCGCTCTCCTCGCTTGGACTGCCCGGCACCAACAGTTTCGTCGGCGAGTTCATGGTGCTCGCGGGCACGTTCATCTGGAGCAAGCTTGCAACAGCCCTGGCCTCACTCGGAATTATTCTCGCTGCCGCCTATATGCTCTGGATGATCCAACGTGTCGCATTCGGCCTTCCGTCACCTCATGTGTTGCCGGCGCTTCGCGACCTGGACCGCCGGGAGATGGGCACACTGATTCCGCTCGTGATACTGGTCTTTTTAATCGGGATCTTCCCGAACCCGATACTGACCCGCATGCACGCAAGCGTGAATCAGGTCCTTGCCCGCACATCAATTCCTACTGCAGCAACAGCAATGAGCCCTGATGATCAGCTTTTGCCGGCACCAACGGACGGAGATTCTCTGGCCATGGAGACACCCGGGCCATGACATTCTCACCCGGAGATCTGTTCCTCATTCTGCCCGAGCTGCTGGTGATCACCGCTGCCTGTCTCGTGCTCGTGCTCGATCCGGTGCTGTCATCATCTCAAAAAGACGGGCTGGCCTGGCTGAGCCTCGGCACATTGGCTATCTGCATGGGTTTGATCGCCTCGCAGATGAACCATCCGGCATCGGCCTTCGGTGGGATCGTCATCATCGACGCCTATGCCTGTTTCTGGAAGCTGCTGCTCTGCTTCGTGACCGGCCTGACCGTCCTTCTGTCTCATACCTACTTGCGGGAAGAACGGCTGTATTTCGGCGAATACTACGGATTCGTACTGCTCTCGCTTTCCGGCATGATGGTCATGGTATCGGCAGCAGATCTCCTGACGATCTATCTCGGCACGGAATTGATGTCGCTCTCGCTCTATGTCATGGCAGGGCTCAAACGGTCTGAACCCCGCTCGCTGGAAGCCTCGGCAAAATACTTCGTGCTGGGCGCCTTCTCATCCGGCATTCTCCTGTACGGCATCTCCCTGCTCTACGGCGCCACCGGCAGCACCAGACTCCC
>JABMDE010000067.1:5714-20394 GCA_015904055.1 Nitrospira sp.
GACAATTCGACGCCAATGTCATTACGACGAACCTGGATGCCGTCGTGAACTGGGCCAGAAAGTCCGCCCTGTGGCCGATGACCTTCGGGCTTGCCTGCTGCGCGATCGAGATGATCGCCAGCGTGTCCTCGCGCTACGACCTCGACCGGTTTGGCGCCGGTGTGTTTCGCGCGTCACCCAGACAGTCAGATCTTATGATTGTCGCCGGAACAGTCACGCGCAAGATGGCGCCGGTGATCAGACGGATCTATGACCAGATGGCAGAGCCGCGCTACGTAATTTCGATGGGCTCGTGCGCAACATCGGGCAACCACTACAACAGTTATGCCGTCGTGCAGGGCGTCGATCAAATCGTGCCGGTGGATATTTACGTGCCGGGCTGTCCGCCACGGCCCGAAGCGTTGCTGGATGGGCTCTTGAAGCTGCAAGAAAAGATTCAGCGGGAGAAAGTATTCGTCAAATAATCCGTGAGACGCGCGACCGGCCAGTCGCGTGCTTCTCGCAAATCCTGTGATTCTCGCAGAATGGCATGATGCAAACCCTGGTTGAAACATTGATGACGCAGTTTCCCGGCTCGGTGCTGTCCGTCGACGTCGACACGGCACGCGCAGAGGTCACGGCCCATGTGTCGGCACCGAAAATCCTGGATATTGCGCGCTACCTGCGCGACGCACCCGAGGCCTGCTTCGACCACATCACCGATATCTGCTCGGCGGATTACCCCGACAGCCGGGAACGCTTCGAGATCATCTACCAACTGCTGTCGCTGCCCCACAGCCGGCGCATTCGCCTGAAAGCGCGAGTGACGGAAGACAATCCGACCATCGATTCGGTCACGAGCGTCTGGCGGGGCGCCGAGTTTCTGGAACGCGAAGTCTTCGACATGATGGGCATTCAGTTCACCGGCCATCCGGACCTCCGCCGGATCCTTCTGCCGGAAGACTTTACGGAAGGCTACCCGCTACGGAAGGATTTCCCGACCGAAGGCCGCGGCTGGCGCAGCCAGTTCGACTTTATTCCGCGACTCGATGAACCGCCCGCCGAACAGGCCGTCGGCGAGTTTTCCGAGGAACAGAAAAGCCCCTACCGATCGGAGCCCCGCGCGCCCGGATCGCGACGGCAGGAAGAATTGCTGTTGAATCTGGGACCGCAACATCCGAGCACACACGGCGTGCTGCGTGTCGTACTCGAGCTGGACGGCGAACGGATCGTTAAAGCGACGCCGGATCTGGGCTACTTGCATCGCGGCGTCGAGAAACTGGCCGAGGGCCTGGCCTACATGCAGATCATCCCACATACCGACCGGCTGGATTATGTGTGCGCCATGGCCAACAACTATGCCTATGTGCGCACGGTCGAGAAGCTCCTCGGCATCACCGTGCCGGAACGCGCCGAATATATCCGGACTATCGTCGCCGAAATGCAGCGAATCCTCGGCCACCTTTTCTGGCTGGGGACCCAAACCCTGGATATCGGCGCAATGACCGTTTTCTTCTGGACGTTCCGCGAACGGGAAACCCTACTCGACATGTTCGAGCAGCTCTGCGGCGCCAGACTCACGCTGAATTATTACCGGATCGGCGGTGTGGACAGCGACTTTACTCCCGAACTGGTACAACGACTCAAAACGTTCCTGGAGACCTTCCCGCAAAAAGTCAGTGAGTATGACGGCCTGATCGCCTCCAACCGGATCTGGATCGGACGAACGAAACATATCGCGGTGATTTCCGGTGAGGACGCGATCAACTACGGATTGACTGGCCCGACACTGCGGGGCTCCGGCGTGGCCTATGATATCCGCAAAATGGAACCCTACGGCGTCTATCATAAAGTAGACTGGGAAGTGCCGGTCGGGAAAAACGGCGACACCTACGACCGCTACTGGGTCCGCATGGAGGAAATGCGCCAGAGTGCCCGCATCATCTCGCAATGTCTCGACCAGCTGCCGCAAGGCCCGATCATCGCCGACGTACCGCAATATATTCCGCCGCCCAAGCAGAATGTCATGCGTGACATGGAGAGCTTGATCCACCACTTCATCATCTTCACACAGGGCTTCAAGCCGCCCAAAGCCGAGACGTATTGCGCCACCGAAGCGCCAAAGGGGGAATTGGGCTTCTTCATCATCAGCGACGGCAGCCAACGCCCCTATCGCCTCAAGATTCGCTCGCCCTCCTTCGTCCATATGGGCGCGTTCGATCACATGGCGCGCGGCTACTTGATTTCGGACGTGATTACGATCTTCGGAACGTACGATGTCGTCATGGGGGAATGCGACAGATGACGTTAGGCGTGAAACGTAAGGCGTCAGGCAAAAGAAACTATCACTCCCCTTACGCCTCACCCCTTGCGCCTTACGAGGGATGGTTGAAGAGGACGGGATGCTGAAAGAGAAATACCAAAAAGAAATTGACGAGATCATCTCGCGCTACCCGGTCAGGCGCTCGGCACTGATTCCGCTCCTCTATCTGGCACAACGGGAGCAGGGCTATGTCACCGAGGCGGCGATGAAGGAAATCGCGCAACTCCTGAAGCTCACGCCGCCGCAAGTATACGAAACCATCACGTTTTACACGGTGCTGAATCTCAAGCCGGTTGGCAAGTTCCACATTCAAGTGTGCAAGTCGCTCATGTGCGCCCTGGCCGGATCGGATGCGATGATCGGATGGATCAAAACAAAACTGGGGATTGGGCCTGGAGAATCGACGTCCGATGGACTCTTTACGCTCAGCGTAGTCGAATGCCTGGCGTCCTGTGGAACCGCACCGATGATGCAGATCAACGACGATTATTATGAACAGCTGACCGAAGCAAAAGTGGAAAAGATTCTGGGAGATCTCAAAACCACGGGGACCAGCGATTTGAAAAGCGGCCCTTACATGTGGCCCTTGCCGGTAACCGTGAGAGGTGAGACGTAACTCGTGAGACGAACCAGGATGCGACGCGCTTCCAACTTTTCACTGTTCACCATATACGTTTCACGCTGACGCTATGCCAAAACACGAACTCATCTTATTGAAAAATATGTCGCAGCCCGGGTATACGGGCTCGCTGACGGACTATGAAGCAACCGGCGGGTATCAGGCCCTGCGTGCGACGCTCGGCAAGACGGCTCCGGCGGATGTCACCACTGCAGTCCGGAAGTCCGGTCTGCGGGGCCGTGGAGGCGCCGGCTTTCCAACCGGTGTGAAGTGGGGCTTTCTGCCGAAAGACTACCAAGGCCCCCGCTATCTCTGCTGCAACGCCGATGAAAGCGAACCCGGAACATTCAAAGATCGCCAGTTGATGGAACGGGACCCGCATCAAGTATTGGAAGGTATCGTCCTGGCCTGCTATGCCATCGGCGCGGAATCCGCCTATATTTATATCCGAGGCGAAATGGTCCTGGGCTCGAAGATTTTGGAGCGGGCGATCGGTGAAGCGCGTGCTGCCGGCTATATCGGGAAAAACATTCTTGGGACTGGCACCCATGTCGACGTCTGGGTCCATCGTGGCGCAGGCGCCTATATCTGCGGCGAGGAGACGGCCCTCCTGGAATCGCTTGAAGGCAAGCGGGGCCTTCCCCGTATAAAGCCCCCGTTTCCTGCCACACACGGCCTGTACAACAAACCCACCGTGGTCAACAACGTCGAGACGCTCGCCAATCTACCGCACATTCTCACGAAAGGCGCCGAATGGTTTGCGGCAATCGGCTCGCCGCCTAAGAGCACCGGCACCAGAGTCTTTTGTGTCAGCGGCCATGTGAAGCGGCCCGGCAACTACGAAGTCCCGATGGGCGTCACGTTTCGCGAGCTGGTGTACGAACATGCCGGCGGCATGCGCTCAAATAAACCGATCAAGGCCTTCATCCCCGGCGGAGCGTCGGCGCCGTTTCTGACGCCGGATCATCTCGATGTCAAACTGGACTTCGAATCGGTTGCCGCAGCCGGGTCGATGCTGGGTTCCGGGGGCGTCACCGTGATGGAAGAAGGAACGAGCATGGTCTGGGCAGCACTCAGGCTGATGGAATTTTTCTACCATGAGTCCTGCGGGAAGTGCAGTCCCTGCCGGGAAGGCAGTTCCTGGCTCGTTCAGACGATGCGCCGCATCATGGCCAAACGAGGGCGGATGGAAGACCTTGAAACCTTGCTGGATCTGTGCAAAAACATCGCCGGCCGTACCGTCTGCGCTTTTGGTGATGCAGAGGTCGCCCCGATTCAGAGCACCTTGAAATATTGGCGGGACGAATACGTGTCCCTGATTCGCGAAGCAGAAGCAGCCGACCTCATCATGCCGGAGGCATCGGGAATACGACATTGAGCACGAATCGTTATTCGCCGGCATTCGGCGGATAACGATTCCCGGTTCACCAAAGACGACCACTATGCCTGACGCCACAAAAACAACCGTGCGCCTGACCATCGACGGAACGCCGGTCAGTGTTCCCAAAGGGACCCTCGTGATCGAGGCGGCCCGGCGCATCGGCATCATGATTCCGCATTTTTGTTACCACCCGAAATTGAAGCCGGACGCCAATTGCCGTATGTGCCTCGTGGAAATCGAGAAGATGCCCAAACTTCAGACCGCGTGCAGCACCCCGGCCGATGAAGGGATGAGCGTGCGGACAGCCACCACCGTCGTCAACGATGCTCATAAGTCCGTGCTCGAGTTCATACTGGCCAATCACCCGCTCGACTGTCCCGTCTGTGACCAGGGTGGCCGGTGCGACCTCCAGGATTTCTCGCATCAATACACACCGACCACCAGCCGGTTCGTGGAGACCAAGCGCATTTTCCAAAAGGACTATTTCAGCCCGCTCATCGAGACACAGATGAACCGCTGCGTCCAGTGTCTCCGCTGCGTCCGCTACTGCGACGAAGTGATGGATGTGAAGGCCCTGGCTCCGGCCGGGCGCGGCACCATGACCGAGATCAAACACTTCGGGCCGCACCCTCTCAATTGCGAGTTTTGCGGCGGGTGCGTCCAGATCTGTCCGGTCGGCGCGATCACCAGCCGGCTCTCAATGTACGAGTACCGGCCCTGGATGCTCAAACGGGCCGATACGATCTGCGGCTACTGCGGAGACGGGTGCCAGATCACCGTCCAGACGAAGGAACAGGAGCTGATTGAAGTCAATTCGGCACACGGTGCCGGACGCAACAACGGCGATCTTTGCGCCCGCGGTTTTTTCGGATTCCATGCGGCCAAGCATCCGGAACGGCTCACCCATCCGCTCATTCGCCGGAACGGCACCCTCGTACAGACCACGTGGGAAGAAGCCCTGGAATTTGTGGCAGAGAAAGCCGGGGGAATCCTTGCCGCCCATGGCGGACAGAGCTTCGGCGGACTGATTGCTGGCCGATGCACCAATGAAGAATTGTATCTCTTCCAAAAGTTCATGCGCGTCGTGATCGGCACGAATAACATCGACAGCAGTGCACGCTACGGTCATCTGAACGGCATCCAGGCCATGCGGCGCATCCAAGGGACGCATCGGTGGACCGTCAGCTTCGAGGACATTACATCCGCCGACGTCGTGCTGCTCGTCGGCACGAACATCACAGAATCCAACCCCATCACCGGCCTCAAAGTGAAAGAAGCGGTGAAGAAACGCGGCGCCACGCTGGTCACCGTCGAAGCGTTGGAGCCCTCCATCGAACCGATCAGCAACATCGCCAATCTATCCTCCCATCACTTCTGCGTTCCGTCTCCACGGATGGGGAACGCCGTGCTCGGTCTCTTGAAGGCCCTCATTGAGCACAACCTGGTGCATCCGGAGTTGGCGCCACAACACCCGGCATACGTACGCGCCGTCACGGAAAGGCTGGGACAGATCTCTTGGCAGGACATACAGGCGGCAACAGGCAGTACCGCCGCCGCGTTTGCCGATGCGGCGAAGGTCCTGGCGGCGGGACGGCGGGTCATCGTGTTGGCGGGCCAAGGCCTGTTGCGAAGCGCAGGCGGCCATCACGGTTCACTCAACCTGCTCGACCTGCTCTTGCTCATCGGGAAACTGGATCAGCCGGGATGCGGCTTTGCGCCGCTCTCAGAGGAAAACAATGACCAGGGCGCTGTCGAGATGGGAACGGCTCCGGAATTCTTGCCGGGCCCGTTCGAGCTGACCGATGGGGAAGGCTGTACCCGTATCGCGGCGCTGTGGAAGACCACACTCCCTCAGCATACCGGCGCTTCCTTGGTTGAAATCTTAGGCCGGGCCGGATCCGGAGCCTTGAAAGCCATGTTTATCGTCGGGGAGAACCCCGTGGGAAGCCTCCCAACGCAGGTGCACGCGGAAGAATCGCTACGCAAACTCGATCTGCTGGTCTGCCAGGAACTATTTCTGACGGAAACCGCAGCCCTTGCCCATGTTGTATTGCCGGCCGCCTCGTCAATGGAAAAAAGCGGAACATTTACCAACACTGAGGGGCACATCCAAACCGTCCGCCCTGCGATTGAACCGGCCGGAGAAAGCCGCCCGGACTGGGAAGTATTCGTCGCCCTCTCATTCCTGATGGGGACACCGCTGGACTATGCTGACAGCAGGGACATCCTCAAAGAAATCAGAAGCCTGATTCCCGGCTACGGATCGCTCGGCCCGGCCCCCCTGCCGACCAAAGTCGATCATACGGTCATCACCCGCTACCTGACCGACGGCTATCAGCACGACCTGACCACACGGTATAGACTCGGCGCTACAGCCGCTCAGCCCGATGGCATCGTGCAGCTGGAATTGGTACAGAGTTTGTTCCACTCGGGGAAACTATCCACCAGATCCAGGGGGCTGATGGAAGTGGAAGGCAGCGGTGCGCTGCGAATCAATCCGCAGGATGCGGCGCGCTTCGCGCTGAAGGACGGAGATCGTGTCCGCCTCTCCAATGTACAGGGAGAAATGACCACGACCATCACCATCCGGGAACGGGTCCCCCAAGGCTCGGCCTGGCTCCCCGATCACTTCAGCCAAACGTCCGCACATCTGTTCGACTGTATACTCGATCCCGTTACCCGGACACCGTCCATCCGGACGACGTCCGTTTCGATGATGAAGGTTGCCTGATGACATCACCATTCGATATGTGCCGCTATCCAGGAGTCTTATCGTGGCAGAATTAGGGTTGCGCCTCGCCGTGTCCTTCACTCAGATCGCCGCCGTCACGTGCATCGTGATCGTAACGGTGCTCCTCCTCACCCTCGCCGAACGAAAGGTGCTGGGGTGGATGCAGGACCGTATGGGTCCGATGGAAGTCGGCCCCTACGGGATTCTTCAGCCGTTTGCGGACGCCATTAAACTGTTCTTCAAGGAAGACATCGTCCCTGCGGGCGCCAACAAATTTCTGTTCACCATGGCGCCGATTCTGGCCCTGATTCCCGCCCTCATCGGGTTCGCCGTCATTCCATGGGGGCCAAACCAGTCTTTCGAGGTCGGCAGCTTCTCCATCAAGCCGTTTATTATCAGCGATATCAATATCGGCATTCTCTATATCTTGGCCTTTGCCTCGATCGGCGCCTACGGCATCATCCTGGGCGGGTGGTCGTCCAACAGCAAATATTCCCTGCTCGGCGGATTGCGCTCGGCGGCACAAGTCATCAGTTACGAACTCAACGTCGGACTCTCCATCGTCGGGGTACTGATCATGTCCGGCTCGCTGAGCCTGGTGCATATCACCGACGCGCAGGCAGGATGGTTCTGGAATTGGTATGTCTTCGCCTTCCCGGCCCCGCAAGTTTTTGCCCTCGTGGTCTACGTGATTTCTGCAGTGGCGGAAACCAACCGTGTTCCCTTCGACTTACCGGAAGCGGAAAGCGAACTGGTCGCCGGATTCTTTACCGAGTACAGCGGCCTCCGGTTCGCATTCTTCTATCTCGCCGAGTACGCTAACATGGTGCTGGTTTCCTGTGTGGCTGCCGCCATGTTCCTCGGCGGCTGGAACGCGCCGTACCCCGGCACACTCATTGGCTACCTCGGCCTGCCCGCGTTTGCCTGGGTTGAAAACACGATGTGGTTTGCGGTCAAGACGTACTCGTTCCTGTTCCTGTTTTTCTGGCTCCGCGCCACGCTGCCAAGGCTGCGGTACGATCAATTGATGCGATTCGGCTGGAAGGTCATGCTGCCCATCGCCCTGGCGAATATCGTGGTGACGGCGCTTGCAGTATTTTTCTACCAACAGATGAAGTAGCGCGCGAGACCGCTTATGGCACCTCCGGCAACAACCAAACGTACGGACCTGGTGGAATGGTTCAAGACCATCACGTTCTACGAGATTCTCGTCGGCATGAAGTCGACGCTCTCGCACTTGCTCCATTACAAACCGGTGACATTGCAATACCCTCACGAGAAACGTGCATTGCCGGACAACTATCGCGGCATGCTGGCGCTGCTGCGCTACGACGATGGAACGGAAAAATGCGTCGGCTGCGACCTGTGCGAAGCCGCCTGTCCCTCGTGCTGGGCGCCTTCTCATCCGGCATTCTCCTGTACGGCATCTCCCTGCTCTACGGCGCCACCGGCAGCACCAGACTCCCCGCCATCGCCGCCGCCATTGCAGGCCGAAGCCTGGACGATCCGTTGCTCTTGGCGGCCACGATTTTGCTCGCCGTCGGATTCGGATTCAAACTGGCCGTCGTACCGTTCCACATGTGGACCCCCGACGTGTATCAAGGCGCACCAACCTCTGTCACGGCATTCATGGCAGTGGCATCCAAAGCCGCCAGTTTCGGCGCATTTCTCCGCGTCTTCGTCGAAGGGCTCGGGAGCCTGAAAGCCAATTGGTCTGCCATCTTCCTGCTGTTGTGCATCGCCACTCTGGTGCTGGGCAATATCGTTGCGCTGGTACAGACCAACATCAAACGGATGTTGGCCTACTCCAGTATCGCTCATGCCGGTTATGCCTTGATCGGTGTCGTGGCGGCAGGAGTCGCCGGCACCCAGACCGGAGGGACGAATGGCATCGCCGCGGTCATGCTCTATCTTGCGCTGTACGCCTTCATGACCTTCGGCGCATTTACCATCGTGGCAGCGCTGCGCAAAGGCGGGCTCGATGGCGACGAGATCGAGGATTTCACCGGCCTTGCTGCGCGCCATCCTCTCGCCGCACTGCTGATGCTCGTCTTTATGGTGTCGCTGGCCGGAATCCCTCCAACGGCCGGGTTCATCGGAAAATTTTACGTCTTTATGGCCGCCGTGGAAGCGGGACTGACCTGGCTGGCAGTCCTGGCCCTCGTGTTTGCGGCAATCTCGGCATACTACTATCTACGCATCATCATGGTGATGTACATGCGAGAGCCCGACGCGCTGACAGCAGCCTCCCCCCGTCTCACCATGTCACCCGCCCTCTCCATTGTGCTCGCCTGCGCAGTGGCCGGCGTGGTGTTTTTCGGCCTGTATCCCAGTCCCCTGGTCAGTCTCGCCGGACACGCTGTCTTAACATTCAAATAAATTCCGAGACCGCAAGAATGAGATGCGCGGTCTCGCCGCGCATGCTACGCTGCCTATATGCGAGCCATACAAGAAGGATTTCGTTTCCTGAGCGATGTGTTCCACGCGTTTCTACGGCATGGCTGTACCAGCCTGGCCGCATCGCTTGCATTTTTCTCCCTGCTGTCGCTCTTTCCACTTGTCTTCCTGCTGTTATACGGCATCAGTTTTCTGGTCAGCCAGGATGTCATCGGTGAACAGTTCCTCTTGAGCTTCCTCAAAGGATTCTTGCCGTCATTAGGCGAACGGCTGGCCCACGAACTCCACCGCGTCAGCGAACTGGAAAGTGTACGATGGGTGGTGTTCCTTTCGTTCTTCTGGTTCGGGGGGCTCGTCTTCTACGAATTGGATTATGCACTCAACGTAGCCTTTGAAAGCACTCGCCGCCGACACCCGTTGATCTCCACTGCGATATCGGTCGCCTTGCTCGGCGCCACCGGACTCTTGCTCATCATTTCCTATGTTGCGACAGAAACCCTCAATTTTCTGACAGCGTATGCGCCGAGTCTCTGGGGTCTGGATCTCGTCGCCCTCGCAGCCCACGACTTCCAGTTGACCTATACGTTGCCGTTTGTCCTCGCATTTTTCGCTGTCAGTTTCCTCTACCGGTACGTTCCCCGTCGTCAGTCTGCATGGCGGGAAGCGATGGCAGGCGCCATGGTATTCGGCGTCCTCTGGGTCTCCGCCAAATTACTGTTCGTCACCTACAGCAGCTACGCTACGGTCTACGTCCGGCTCTACGGCTCTCTACTGGAAGTAATCTTTCTCCTGCTGTGGGTCTACTATTCGGCAGGACTTCTCCTCCTCGGCGCCGTAATCGCCCACAAGCTCCAGCAACGAACGCAGATACCGTCTGCCACACCGGCAAAGAACGACTAACACGACCATTGCCGACTTGCTGCTTCGGGGAACGAAGTTGCAAGTTTCGTGTTTCCTGTTGCCAGGGGAAACGATCCCGTCACTCGGAACCCGGCACTTTCCATGGAATGTGTTTCGTCCCTCGACCCCTCGTGGCTGCAATCGCGACTGTCTGCAAATACCTGCCTGGAGCCATTTTGCCTGGTTTGCAACTTCCGTCCATTTCCTGGCGGGAGCGCCTCTTCCCCGATACAATGTCACCCGACACAAGAGGGAGCCCGTTGCATGTTTGAAGAGTACGGCAAAGAACTCATGATGCTGGGGGGCACGATTGCGGGGTTCGTCGCCGCCGTGCTCAGCGTCTTGGAAAAGCTTTTGGTGTTCCGGGGCAGCCCCGCCAAGAGCGAATCCACAGCCGAAACCAACAATGAGCCCAAGAGCGAGTCCAGGAATGAAAAACGGGAATCCTCCCGGCCTGGGCGCACAATAGTGGACTCCGTTCCAAGCGTGGATTTCTTTTCTACGAAGCCGCTACGCGGCACCTCCTACCTGCTGTTGAATGAAGTCGGCGTCATTGCGGCGGCCGGTGTGCTGCTCAACTACGTCGGTCTCACGCTCAGCCGGCATCTGGAAAGTATTCTGTTTTTGGACATGACAGGAACGGCCCTGGTCGCTATTCTGCTCGGCCCTTGGTGGGGAGCCATCGTTGCGTTGCTTTCAAACTCCGTGGTCAATTGGCTGCTCTTCCCGGAAGCGGGAGCGGATGTGGTGATCTTCCCATGGTCCCTGGTCAATATGACCGGCGCGCTATTCTGGGGAGTACTGGCTCGCCAGGCGGGATTTCAGAAATACGTGCGTACCAGCAAGAGTTCAGGGTTCGCCCACATGTGGTACCTGCTCAGCTTCGGAGTCATCGGAGCCATCGTGATGAGCATTCCCGGGACTCTTGTCCAGTCCGCACTCCATGAGAGTTCCGTACTGGCCTTAAATCCCGACGTCGCCCAATCACTCAGCGTGCAGATCAGGCGATGGGAAACCGCGGTTCAGCTGTACTTGGAATCTGCCATCGGGCTGCAATGGAGCGAGAGTATCGGCTGGTATATCGTCAATTGGCTCCAGAACTGTGTCCGGTACATCCCCGACAAGACGATGAGCGCCGCCATTGCGCTGGTCATCTTGAAATACGGCTATCCGTTATTCGAGCGTGAATTGATTCACGGCGGCCCGGACGGCGAGCGGCCACGCGACGAACGAATCCTCCCGCTCATCTTGGGATTGCTCTACGCACCCTCTTACGCCTCGCTCATCAGCAGCGAGGGGTATGCCGGTCCACTCTACTGGCCGCTGTGGTCCATACCGTGGCTGTTTATTCTCTATGGCTATTTCAGAATCCGCTACTCAGGACCGACAGACAATGCCCTCCAACAGGCGCGGCTCCAACGGGCGGATCGTTATGCCAAGGCCTTGAAGCCGGTCGGGAAAGAGCCGTCGTACGAATTCTGTCGCCGCCTGACGTTTGCAACGCTGATTGCCAGCCTGATCTTTGCGATATGTCTGCCTGTGGTGTTAATGGACTTCTACCGGGTGACATTCAAGTTCTTCTGTGTCGTCTACGGATTCCTGCTCGTCGTCCACCTGATTCGCGTCGCCATCGCCCAAAATATCTCCGTGGCACGGACTGAATGAGAACGTGAAGCGTATCGCGTCGTTCACGACATACGCTTCACGTTTTCTGTAGCTGCAAATAATTCGCAATGGCCGACTGCGTCACCAATCCGGCAACTTGTCCGTCTTGCATCACAACAAGCTGATCCCACCCGTCCTGCGCCATACATTCCATCGCCTGAATCACCGACACATCCGGCCCCACAACCAACGACGGTGACAGCGGACGCATGACCTGCCCGACTTGCCTCCAGGGCCACATCGCCGACGGGACGGTCTGAATCTCACCCACCGTGATAAGCCCGGCAAGTTGTCCACTATCCACAACCGGGAAACTGCCATGCCCATAGGGCTGAAAGTACTGCGTCACCGCCTCGTCCAGCGAACAGTGTGCAGGAATCGACGTGACCGTCCGCACCATCACGTCCCGCACCAGAACAGTGGCAAGCGTCTGCCGGAACGCCGCTTGACGGCGGCTTGCGAATGCCGCAGCAAAGAGAAACATCCCGATGAAGATCACCCAGCTGCCGTTCGATGCCATCGAGGAATCCAACTTGCCCATCAACGCGCCGACAAGCACTGCCAGCCCCAGCACACCAAGTAACGCGCCGAATCCCAGACCGACGACAGCCGCCTGTGTGGTCGCGCGATAGAAATCCTTTCCCCAGGCCCAGAGTCCTGCGCGTAATACCCGCCCGCCGTCCAAGGGGAATCCCGGAATCAAATTGAAAAGCCCAAGCTGAAGATTCACCCCTCCCAAGAAAACCCCAAGCATGACCAGACCTTGGACATCGTGCGGCGATTGAATTGATTCAGCGAGCGCGGTCAATCCGAAACAGACCGCTCCCAGCACAAAACTCACGAGGGGACCAGCCACGGCAATGAGAAATTCGGCAATGAGAAATTCCGCTCGCGGAGTGGGCGCTTCCTTCCGCATATGGGCCACGCCCCCGAAAATGAAGAGGGTGATCCGTTCGATGGGAATACGGTAGCGTAGCGCCACATAGGAATGGCCGAGTTCGTGCAACAGGACGGAGAGAAACAAGAGCAGCGCGGCAACGCCACCCATGGCCCAATAGCGCACGGGCGAGAGCCCCGGCAACTCCTCCGGCAAATACCCGGTCGACAAAGTCCACGTGAGGAGGAGAAACACCAGAAACCAGGAGGCGTGCACTCGAATAGGAATCCCCAATGCACGACCGATTTGCCAGGAGGGCCATTGCATGAACACACCGTAACAGTTCACAAATAGAGGGTCAATTTATCGCGCCAAGCCCGGCTTCAGGTATACTAGTCCACATGGTTCCGCGATCCTCCATATGGGTTCTCAGCCTCCTGCTCATCGGCGGCCTGCCGCTCGGCATTCCGGCCACGAGCGCAGCCCAAGTTATCAAGTCCGGTCCACCTGCCTGCCCGGGCATCGCGCTGACATTCGACCTCTGCCCCGTCAAGAAGGGATCGGGATACGATCAGGCGTTGATGGACTATCTGATTGAACACCGCATTCCTGCCACATTGTTCATGTCGGGCAAGTGGATAACCAAACATCATGAACAGGTGGAGCATCTACTCGGGACTGGCTTGTTCGAGATCGGGACTCACGGCGACGTACATGCGCATTTACCCATGCACGATGCCGGTGAGCAACGGACAGAAATTCTCCGCCCCGTTACCATGCTGCATGAGCACTATGCCCATACGGCCACGTTGTTTCGCCCTCCCTATGGAGAATACAACGACGTGACCGTCGATGTTGTGAAAGCGCTTGGCCTCCGGTTCATCCAATGGAACATCGAATCCGGCGACCCGGACCCCACTCTGTCGGCCGATCAGATCCTGACCCGCATCAAGCAACGCGCCAAGCCGGGCAGCATCGTAGTGCTGCATGCCAATGGGAAGGGGAAACAGACCAGGGCGGTAATCGAACGATTGACGACCGACGTGCTGCCCCGCAAGGGACTTCGGCCCATGACCGTGAGTGATCTATTAAATTGCGCGCCACCAGCCCCATGAACGATGCCCACATCAAAGCCATGCAGGCCGAAGACCGTACTGAGGTCGTTCACCTCTTAGTCGAATCCGATCCTTGGAAGACGCTGGGCTACACGACAGACGATTGGAATCGGATTTTCTGCCCCCTGCCGCAAGGACGGGACAGTTATGTGGCTGAACTGGACGGACGCGTGGCGGGTGTCGCCCTTGTGAAGCAGAAGTTTCTGCTCGGTGACTATCTGGAACTCCTGGGCGTCGCCGAATGGGCCCGCCACAAAGGAATCGGCAGCCTGCTGCTCACACACGTTGAACACCTGGTCTTCGAACGAACGAAAAATCTCTTCGCGTGCGTCTCGGACTTCAACCAACCGGCACGGGACTTTTACAAGAAACAGGGCTATCAGGAAATCGGCCCGATGCCGAACTTTCTGATTCCCGGCAGTGCTGAAATACTCCTGCGCAAGACGGCGGGACCCGCCCGAACATCGACGTGAGAACGTCACTCGTCATACGTCAAACGTGAAGAGGGGATGCCAAGGTGTGTCCGTCTTCTTACGAGTGACGGTTGACGCCTGACGCTTAACGAGTATAAAGACATCACAATGAAGGTTATCAAGCTGCTCCACACCCGCATGCGCGTGAGCGACCTGGATCAGACGATCCAATTCTATACCAGCGTGCTGGGGCTGGAAGTGATCGAACATAAGACCTCGC
>JABMDE010000067.1:20514-24689 GCA_015904055.1 Nitrospira sp.
GGCCTGCGCATTTTCAATCCGGACGGCAGCGAAGCAGAAAAGTCAGGAAACGGGCTCAGGATCTTTGCCCGCTATCTCCACGCCACCAGCAAAACAAAGGAAAAGCATTTCACGGTCGAGACGAAAGGCGGGCTCGTGACCATCGATCTGCACCTCGATCGGCATGGAGATGCCAGCGCCGCGACCATTGAGATGGGACAAGCCACGTTCAAACCGACGGCTCTTCCCTGTACGCTCGATGTGCCTGAGCTGATTCAGCAGCCGATCGACGCAGCCGGCCATGCGCTGACGTTTACCGGCGTGAGCGTCGGGAACCCCCATTGCGTCGTCTTCAAACCGGCCGGTGAGTCCTGGTCGCGCGAAGAGCTCCTGACATTTGGACCAGCACTAGAGAACCATCCCATGTTCCCAAGACGGACCAACGTGCAACTTGCCGTCCCGACCGGTCCGAAAGAGATATTCATCCTGATCTGGGAACGCGGTGCCGGTGAAACGCAAGCCTCCGGGTCCTCTTCCTGCGCAGCCGCTTGCGCCGCGGTGCGTCTGGGACTCGTCAAAAGCCCTGTCACCGTGAAGATGCCGGGCGGTACGCTGAACATCGACGTGGCCTCCGACTTCCACCTTACGATGAAAGGCCCGGTCGCCGAAGTGGCCAGAGGAGCGCTCAGCCCGTCGTTCGTGCGTGGGCTCAAATAGGGCTGGCGATATGCCGGCCCTGGCCTGCAGGGCGACGATCCGGATGCGTGATCGTTGCTCTCTGTCGCAGGCTATATTTTCGCGTCTGAAGCGAGTACGATAGGCAACCGTTTTTTCGAAAGAGTATCGAGCCCTCTGAAATCTCTCCACCGTGCGAAGAGGGAAAGATGGGCGATCCGCTCGACTCTGCGCAAGACTTCTCCATCGAACTTCAACAGCTGCGCCGCTCTGCCCTTGAGCTCCAACGCGAACTGCCGTCACAGAAGAGCAAGGACACCGGCCTGGCGGCTTCCTTGGCGCACGTCACAGCGCTGTCCCGTACGCTGCACATGGGCCTCCTCTTCGAAGACGCCGCGCGGCGGATTATCTTCGCCAACGACACATTCTGTGCCCTGTTCGGCGTCGCCGGACCAGACTGCCTCATCGGTCTGAAGGGCCGTCAGGCCGCCGAGCTGATCCAAGCCGTCTGTGTGGACCCCGCCCACGCTCTGTCCCAGATCGACCGAGTGGTGGCCGGGCAACTGCCGGTCACCGGCGAAGAGATCCGGCTCACAGACGGTCGGTGGTTGGAGCGGGATTATACCCCCGTCATTGTGGACGGGGTCGGCATGGGGCATGCCTGGAGCTATCGAGACATCACCGGGCGTAAGCAGATCGAAGAGTCTTTACGTACCAGCGAGGAGCTGTTTCGTGCGTTCCTCGATCATGCGCCAAGCGCCATGTTTATGAAAACGACTGATGGGCGCTACTCCTTCACGAATCAGTTCTTTGAGCAGTTCTGCCACAGCGATCGTATGCAGCTTATCGGCAAAACGGATGCGGCGTTGTTCCCGCGTGACCTCGCGGATCAATATCGAGCCAACGACCGCCTGGTACTTGAGACAGAACAGGCCCATGAATTCGAGGAGACTAACGGCCAGCAGATCAGTATTGCGATAAAATTCCCTGTGCATCATCGCGCAGGACAGATCTATGCGATCGGTGGCATTGTCGCGGACATTACTGAGCGGAAGCGAGGCGAGGCGCTGCTGTACGTCCAAAAGCAGGTGCTCGAACTGGTTGCCGCTAGCACGCCGCTCCTCGACACTCTTGACCAGCTGATCGGCCTCATCGAAGCGCAGGCAGACGGCATGTTCGGCTCCATCCTGCTGCTTGATGAGGAGGGGCTCCATCTCCACCACAGCACGGCGCCACGCCTGCAGAAGGAGTACACCAGAGCGATCGATGGTCTGGCCATCGGTCCTTCGGTCGGATCGTGCGGCACGGCAGCCTTCCGGCGCGAGCCGGTCATTGTTGAAGACATCGCGACCGATCCGCTGTGGGCCAACCATCGCCACCTGGCGCTGTAGCACGGCCTGCGGGCCTGTTGGTCCTCTCCCATTGCCTCAAAAGACAGGTCGGTCTTGGGCACCTTCGCCCTGTACTACCACGAACCGCGGCGTCCGAGACCGCACGAGCTGCAACTCATTCAACATGCCACGAGACTTGCCGCCATTGCCATTGAGCGCGAGCGATCGGTCCAGGCGCTGCGCCGATCGTATGAAGAGCGCGAGAAAGTCGGCCAGGATCTACACGACAGCGTGCTGCAATCGATCTATGCGATCGGGCTTGGATTGGACGCGATGAAACGGGGCTTGAAGCCAGCCACGGTCACGCGCCTGAACGGCGCCATCGCGCAGCTCAATGCCTTGGTGCATGAGGTCCGCGGTTTCATCACCCACATGCCGATGCCCACCGAGCATGTCTCTGACCTGACCCAGGCGATTCAGTCGGTGAGGAAAGTCTTCGTCGCGGCGAGCGGCCACGACATTGTGCTCCGGATCGATCCATCCCTGGCCACAGCGTTCTCGACGGAACAGACGTCCCAGATGGTCCTCCTCATCAAGGAGGCGCTGAGCAACAGTGTGCGGCATGCGCGCGCCGCTCATTGCTCCGTCATCCTGGGCCGATTTCGTGGCAAGATTCGCCTGGAAATCCGCGATGACGGCGTCGGTTTTCGCGTGAGCCAGCGACGAGAGGACGGCATGGGACTGTCCACCATGCTGGCGCGGGCCAAGAAACTAGGAGGCCGCCTGTCCATCATCTCGCGACCGGGGTGCGGGACGCGCGTGATATGCATCCTCCCGTTACCCTCGAACGCCGGCTGACAAGCTGAAGATCCTGGATCGCCTTCAGCAAACAGCCGTCAGCCATCAGTTGTGAATTCCCGGCCCCGCCCGCTTGTCCGCCTACCCTTCACAACCGTAGAATAACGGTCGTCAGCAAACCACGCGTCACACGCCGACCGGGAAGAAATCTCTGCAACGTTCCTGCTATCCTTACGCTTGCCGAATGACGGTTGACGCATGACGAATACCGCGCTCCAATCCACCCTCGACCATCTGCCGGACAACCCCGGCGTCTACCTGTTCAAGAACGCCCAGGGAGAAATCATTTACATCGGAAAAGCCGCGGTGCTCGCCGATCGGGTTCGATCGTACTTTCAGAAAAGCGCAGACCACAGTCCCAAGACCAGCCTGCTTGTCGGCCAGGTGGCTGACCTGGAAACGATGGTGACCCGATCTGAGCTGGAGGCGCTCATCCTTGAAAGCAACCTGGTCAAGCGCCACAAACCCCGATTCAACGTCGTGTTGCGGGACGACAAGCAATACCCCTACGTGCGCCTGCCGATTAAGGACGATTTTCCGCGCCTCTCAATCGTGCGCCGCGTAGAAAAAGACGGCGCGCTGTACTATGGGCCCTATACGCCGGCCAACGCGCTCCGCGAAACCCTGAAGGTCATCAAGCAGGCTTTTCCCCTCGCCACCTGCTTGATCGATATCGACGGAACAGCCGAACGCGCCTGCATCGAGTTCGAGATCAAGCGGTGCATGGCCCCCTGCACCGGCAACCAATCGAAAGAAGACTACCATCAGATCGTCAAACAGGTCCGGCACTTTCTGGAAGGGCGGGATCATGAACTACTGAATGACCTGCGCGCAAAGATGGAAGCGGCAGCTGGCCGCGAAGAATTTGAAGAAGCCGCCCGCTTGCGCGACCGCCTCTTCAAGATCGAACGGATGCTGGAAAAACAACGCATCACACAAACCTCTGCGACCGACCAGGACGTCATCGGCCTGGCGCGGCAGGGGACGGCAGTGGATCTCCAGATTCTGTTCGTACGCGGTGGGCTGTTGATCGGGCGCAAGGACTTCTTCTGGCCTCAATCGGCAGACACGCCGGATGAGGAACTCGTCCGGTCTGCGATCGAGCAGTTTTACAACAAAGACGGGCAGCCACCGAAAGAAGTGCTGGCGCCGACCGAATTGGAAGACACCCTCCTGATCGAACAATGGCTGTCCGACAAGCGTGGAGAGTCCGTTCGCGTCCGGGCGCCTGAACGAGGCGCCAAACACCAGCTGGTCCTCCTGGCTGAAGAAAATGCGGCCGCGGCGGTGGCGAACCACCTACGTGATGAAGAACTCGACCGGCAAGCGGGG
>JABMDE010000067.1:24809-32396 GCA_015904055.1 Nitrospira sp.
GCTACCGTTGCAATGGGGCACGCCACGTTCAAGCCGGCTGCCCTTCCCTGTACGCTCGATGTTCCTGAACTGATTCAGCAACCGATCGACGCAGCCAGCCATGCACTGACCTTTACCGGCGTGAGCGTCGGAAACCCCCATTGTGTTGTCTTTAAACCAACGGGAGAATCGTGGTCACGCGAAGAGCTCCTGCGCCTTGGCCCTTCGTTGGAAAATCACACCCTCTTTCCGAAACGAACTAACGTACAACTCGCCGTTCCAACCGGACCAAAGGAAATCTTTATCATGATTTGGGAACGGGGTGCCGGAGAAACGCAAGCCTCCGGGTCCTCTTCCTGCGCAGCGGCTTGCGCCGCAGTGCGCCTGGGACTCGTGAAGAGCCCCGTAACCGTCAGGATGCCGGGAGGCACGCTGAACATCGACGTGGCAGCGGATTTTAGCCTCACAATGAAAGGACCGGTGGCTGAAGTCGCCAGAGGCACACTGAGTCCGTCATTCATTCGAGGTCTGCGATAACGGTCGTCCGCCGTCAACCGGAAGAAATCCCGGCACATTCCTGATATCCTCACGATTGACGGATGACGCATGACAACTGACACGCTTCAATCCAAGCTCGACCATCTGCCGGACAACCCCGGCGTCTATCTTTTCAAGAACGGCCAAGGCGAGCTTCTGTATATCGGAAAAGCTGCGATACTCGCCGACCGGGTTCGATCATACTTTCAGAAATGCGCAGACCACAGTCCCAAGACCAGCCTACTGGTCGGTCAGGTGGCTGATCTGGAAACGATGGTCACCCGATCCGAGCTCGAAGCCCTGATCCTGGAAAGCAATCTGGTCAAGCGCCACAAGCCACGCTTCAACGTCGTGTTGCGGGACGACAAGCAATATCCCTACGTGCGCCTGCCGATCAAGGATGATTTCCCACGGCTCTCGATCGTACGCCGCGTGGAAAAAGACGGCGCGCTCTACTATGGACCCTATACGCCGGCCAACGCCCTGCGCGAGACCTTGAAGGTGATCAAGCACGTCTTTCCCCTCGCGACCTGTTCAATCGAGATCGATGGAACAGCCGACCGCGCCTGCATCGAGTTTGAGATCAAGCGGTGCATGGCGCCCTGCACCGGCAACCAGTCAAAAGATGATTACCATCAGATCGTCAAACAGGTCCGACACTTTCTGGAAGGGCGGGATCATGAGTTGCTGGATGACCTGCGCGCCAAGATGGAAGCCGCAGCCGGTCGAGAGGAATTTGAGGAAGCCGCCCGCTTACGCGACCGTCTTTTCAAGATCGAACGGATGCTGGAAAAGCAGCGCATCACACAGACCTCTGCGACCAACCAGGATGTCATCGGTCTGGCGCGGCAAGGCACGGCGGTGGATCTCCAGATTCTGTTCGTACGGGGCGGGCTGTTGATCGGACGTAAGGACTTCTTCTGGCCTCAATCGGCAGATACGCCGGATGAGGAACTCGTCCGGTCTGCGATCGAGCAGTTTTACAATAAAGACGGCCAGCCTCCAAAAGAAGTGCTGGTGCCGACTGAGTTGGAAAACACCGTCCTGATCGAGCAGTGGCTGTCCGATAAGCGCGGAGAGTCCGTTCGCGTCCTGGCGCCTGAACGAGGCACCAAACACCAGCTGGTCCTCCTGGCTGAAGAAAATGCAGCCGCGGCGGTGGCGAACCACCTACGTGATGAAGAACTCGACCGGCAAGCGGTGGAAGGCTTGAAGCGAATGCTGCGTCTTGAGCGAGCCCCCCGTCGCATTGAAGGATTCGACATCTCCAATACAATGGGCAATCAATCAGTAGCATCGATGGTCGTCTGGGAAGACGGCCGGATGAAGAAAGCGGACTACCGCCGGTTCAAAATCCAGACAGTCACGGGCGCGAACGACTTCGCGAGCATGCAGGAAGTCGTAGCCAGACGGTATGGCCAGTCCGAACACCTGGCCCGGCCTGATCTGATCCTGATCGACGGCGGACTCGGGCAACTCGCCGCCGCAATGGAAGGACTGAAGCACGCCGGCCACCACGACCACGCCATTATCGGCTTGGCCAAGGCTCGAGGCGAAAAGGAAGAGCGCATTTTCATCCCGGGCCGAAAGAACCCGATCGTCCTGAGGCCCACGGCTCCGGCTACACATTTAGTCCAGCGCATCCGCGATGAAGCCCACCGGTTCGCCCTCAGCTATCATCGAAAGCTGCGCGGCAAAGCCTTGCTCGCCTCACAACTGGACCAGATCATCGGCATCGGCGAGATCAAACGCAATCGCCTCTTGAATCAGTTTGGGAGTCTGGACCGGCTGGCAGAAGCCAGCGACGAAGCTCTCCACGAAGCAGGGCTGAATGATGAAACGGTCACAACCCTCCGCAAGACCCTCGGCAATCCGTCCGCATGATTCATGATCGTTAGTCGCGAAACATGTCCCCATAGGATGTTTCGGGGTTCGAGTTCAAGTTTCGAATATGAGAATCGTGTCCGCTGGTAACGCGAAACGGGAAACCCGAAACTCGCAACTCCATTCCACGAAGCAGCAGAAGCGCTCATGAGTACTGCGGGCTAGCAAGCTGCGGAAAACACGTTTTGACTTCTGTGGCCACCATAGGCACTGCGGATCGAGACAATACGAACTCGTCAGGCAGGATGCTCAAAATGGCCTCTGTTTTCACCCGCCCACCCCGGTGCGCTGAGACGCCCCGTTCCACAGGCAAGGCCGCAGCGAGTGAGGAGGCGAGGAGGTACATACCAAGCTTCGCTTGAACCGCTCGCTTCAATCAGATGCGAGCGGATAGGTTCCTTGCCTTCGTTTGGCATATACGTCGAGTCTCTGAACGATGCGGGAACGCCGCTGGCGGACTTTTGCAGCACCCTGCTAGAACAGGTACCGAAAGCTGAACGTCCCGAGATGCACAAAGGCGTGGTAGGTCCCGTTGACGGTGGGATTTATATTGCCAACAACCGTGCGTGGCTCATAGAACCATTCCTGATAGGCCAGATCCAGTCCTATGCCTTTAGGCCATAAGACCGATTCGCCCGAACAGGGCAATATCCCCAAAAATTTCCCTTGGCCTTTGCACAAGAATCCCACACCGACAGACAGTGTGTGGGATGAGAGGGAAATCGTCGCAGGATTGAAGGTGGCATCGGGCACAGGATTCTCTGTCCTGGTGTAGCCGGATCGCACGGCGAGATCCCATTCCGTAAACCACGCCGGCTTCAGCCATTTATATTCAGTCCCGACTGCGATCACCGGAACAGGTTTCCAATCTTGGGGCTGTGGAATCGTGGTTCCATTCGCAAGACGCACATCGAGATTTCTATAAGAATTCCACCCGACATACTCAACGTCAACCTCGACCTTCCATTCCCGTTCACTCGTACGAACCGGCCAGACAGCGACGGCTCCGGTAACCATTTGCGGCAGCACAAGATCGGCGGAGGCATCGGCGATCTTTGCCCCATTGACCATGAGCGATCCACTCAACGGCAACACCGCCTGGCTGCGATACACAAGCCCTAGGGAAAGAGTGGGTTTACCCTCATTATTCTTCAGCGGTGTATACAACGCACTCACCGTGACGCCTGCTCCAGTCCCGCTGCCATTGAGCTCGACTGATGCACCGGCTGGAATGCCAAGGCCCCCGGCGCTTACTTGCCGCTGCTCCGCATGCCCCTCGCCAAGAAAACTTGCGAACGTATAGATATCGGCGCTCACACCCAGCGATAAGTCCTCCGTTATTTTATAGGCAATGGCCGGCTTGATGGCGATGAGCGGCAACGCAGCCGAGGTGGCAGCCGTATTGAATGGACCGTTCTCCGGATACCGGGTTTTTAAGCCAAACGGCGTATTCAAGCCGACGCCGATGGTAACCGAAGAAAAGCGGGGCGCTCCGAGTGCCCCGACGTTGGCCGTGATGTACGTATGCCCGGGAGGAGGGAACGCAAGCGCCCCTCCGAAGTCTCCCTGCGTCCCACCGGCCGGCTGATTCGTGGCCCTGATCGACCCGCCCATTAACGTCATTCCAAACGACGTCTGCACGCCGTCGAGCCGACTAAGTGCTGCGGGATTATACTGAATGGCTGAGGGGTCGTCGGCCTGGGCCGCAAACGCGTTCCCTTGACCTGCGGCCGCCACTCCTTGAGGCTGAAACCGGAGTGCTTGCGCTCCCACAAGCGAGGGGGTGAGGAACAATACGATACCGAGCGCTACCGTACCCGCAAAACATCCGCCGAACCATTCAACTCTTAACATGCAGACCACTCACTGCAAACCTCGCTTCCATGGAATAACAGTCCCCTCCAGAATAGTGACTTAGTACCTGCTATTCATATAGATCCATTAGGACCTATACAATAGGTCCTAATGCCCCCTCTCGTTTTTCGCATATTATGTATGCTAATCTCAATGGTAGACGTCTAGTAGGAGGAGTTTCCATGGCACATACTCTGAAGAGACGCGCCTTCCCCAAACACATCTTTGAACAGCTTTCAAAAAGCGACTGCCAGAGCTTTATTGAGGCGATCCATTACACCACCGAAGCGGAAACCACGAGTGATGTTAAGGATGCCCTCATGCAGTTCCAGAATCTGTTCCCCTTTTCACGAGTGATCGGCGGTCTCGCCCGATTGAATCCCAAGGGCGCCTTTGACGGATTTACGAACGTCATCAACGTAAGTTACCCCGAAGAGTGGATTCGCCTTTATTGGCAGAATGGCTACTTCGAGGTCGATCCCGTCTTTCAGACAGCGCTACAGCAGCCAGGCTCGCAGCATTGGCAAACAACCTATCAGAAGACCTACTCTGACTCGGAGAAACAACGCGAGTTTGTGGAAACAGCACGAAAGTTTGGCCTGGTCGATGGAATTACAACCGGATCTGCCGATCTTAGGTGCGGAGTAGCAACGTTCTGCTCGTTTGCCTCAAATGACACGGTCGATGCGACGCGATATATGCCTCTCGTAGAATACTTCGGGTACCATGTCCACCTGGCGCTATTGCGTACCGCCCCTGCCAGCGCGCAATCCCTGGATACGTGCGTCAAACAACTGACCTTACGGGAGTTGACCATTCTGAATTGGGTCAAGAATGGGAAAACGAATTGGGAAATTGCGACGATTATGGGCATCACCGAACGGACGATACGATTCCATGTCGAAAGTATCTTCACAAAACTTGGGGTCACCTCACGATCCCAAGCCGTTGCCACCGCCATTGAGCATGGTCTTCCGAACGTCGTATAAAATCCTGTAGGACAACACACCAGCCCCTGCCTCGCAGGCCGGGAATCTCTCGACTAGATTCCCAAGCCATCGATAGTACCGCTCGCTTCAATCACATGCGGACAGATAAGTGTTTGCCCCCTCCACCGGTGCCGTACGTCGAAGCTCTGAACAACGTAAGAACACCACTGGTGGACTTTTCAGCCTTCTGCTAATGCATCACGCTATCTGGATGAACCCGCATGACCGGCAGCACCCACCAAGTTACCCACTGAGTCCAATCGATCCACCGCGTTGAATGTCGCGTTCCGTCCTGATATTACTGCACCGTCTACCGTCGTAATGGTGGAGATCCACTGCAAAAAATCAGGACGCAGCGTGGCGTTCTGTTCGTCAAAATGCTCCATGTCATACAAGGCCGCTACAGCGCTCGCTCCGGCCGGTGGAAGCTTGACAACGGGACCGATCGGCTCACAAGGGAAGCCCAGCATGCGAAGTGCCCGCAGAAACCGGTGCTCAACCTCGAGATAGTAATAGCGAATCTCATTTTCCACCGCCCATTGATAAACCCCCTTCAACACCGCCAGCATCGTTCTCGTCGATAGCTTGGCATCACGAATATCAGGATCGACGGCAAGTCTGGTGATCTCCGCTGTGTCCGGGGCTTTTCGTATCGTGTACTCACTTGGCAGCAGCGCCATAAAGTCCTTCTCCAGCATAAACTGTCCCGACGAAGGCAGGAGTCGCGCCATTCCCAGCAATGTTCCATCATTATGAAAAGCCCCGACCGTGCAGCCCCACAGATCATAAATATCGACCTCTTCGCGGTCTGCTGAAGCGGGAACCCAGTGCAGCGCTTCCGCAAACACTTTGTGCCTAAACCGATAGGATTGTTTGAGTTGAGTACCTTGCAGAGTCGCCACCAGAAATTCACCTTCCTGAAACTCAATGTGTTTCAACTCACGCATCGGATGCCTCCTTTATTAAAACAGCAACCTCACCTCGATATTCGGATGTGGCGCTCGCTCATAGGTGCATGGTGATTCTCAAAATTCCGCTCTTTCGTCACCTGGCGGATCCGCCAGGTGACGAAAGACATGGCAATTCGGTATGAGTTTGGCCTGTTGTGGCGATACGTTTGGACGGCACTAAAACAGGCTCGTAGGGGAGGTGGCACATCATGCTGCAGGACAAGAAAGGCTTCCGTCTTCTGAACGGGTTTCGTCATTCCACACTCAATGCGCGTCTGAATCACGCGTCAGAGCCTTCACAGCACACGGCAAGCTCGTCCAGCTACCGTGAAAACCCGAGGATGGAGGATCCGATGGATACACTCCGGGCGATGGAACAACGACTGTCAGCCTTGCTGGAAGACCGTACCCATATCGGACGCGACCTTCACGACTGCATCCTCCAATCGCTCTATGCAATCGGCTTGAATATTGAGACCGAATGGCGAGGGTACCGGCATACGAGTCCGGAATCGGAGCAGACTCACGCCCACACCATTCAGCAAATCAATCGGCTCATTCACGACATACGCCAGATGATTCACGGACTCGACGAGGGTGTCCTGCAGGAATTCGACCTGAGAACAGAACTCCAGACGCTGAAATCAGCCTACGATCAGATTGGCCACCTGCGGATCAGTTTCGATCTTCACCCTGCTGCCATTGAGGTTCTAACCAAGGAAGAAGAACGTGAGATTCTCAGCATTGCACGGGAAGCCCTTAGCAACTGTGTTCGCCATGCCAAGGCTACCCATGCCGCGATTTCAATCCGCAAACGCGGCGACAGAATCCGCGTGCAGGTCAGCGACGACGGACGAGGCTTCGCTATGGGAGATGGCCGTCCACAGGGCTATGGCCTTGCAAATATGACGGCCCGCGCAAAGAAGATCGGCGGAACATTGCGCATTCAATCCGAGGAAGGCCGAGGCACGGATATCATTGCGGAATTCTTGTTGGAGCCTATTCTGACGCCCGTATGAAACGTCCTACTCGCATTCTCATTCTTGACGATCACGAACTGGTCCGGAAGGGGCTTCGCACCTTTCTCGACCGTGAACCGGGCCTGCGGGTGGTGGGAGAAGCAGGGACCTTGGCGGATGCACTGCCGCTTGTGGCGCGTCTTCGTCCTCATCTGCTGCTACTTGACATGAAATTACCCGATGTCTCCGGCATGGAATCCTGCCGGCAACTTCTTGCTGCCGCACCTGATCTACGAGTCCTGGTCCTGACCGGTCATGCTGAGTCCACCATCGTTGCCGCTGCCATCAAAAGCGGCGCCCATGGCTACATTCTAAAAGACGTGAAACTCGATGATCTCGCTCAGGCCATCCGTACGGTTGCAGCAGGCCGTGGCT
>JABMDE010000067.1:32516-43449 GCA_015904055.1 Nitrospira sp.
CCTACGAGTCAGCACCATTCCATCGAATAAGCGCCACAGACGTCACACCACAAGCGGCATAAGCAACTGCGACTCTTCCTTCAAATTGACAGTCCTGCGAGCAGGAACTAGGATACGATCGGGTGTGCGCCATGTACGGAGCATGCCCCGCACAGACATTCGTACCAATCCGCTCAAGCCGCGTATCCTGTTCAGGAGGAATCATGTCCGAGCATTCGCCCTCGTCCACGCCCGGTTCCAAAACCTCACAGCCATCCGGCAATGCCATTGAGCGGACCTTCGAATACGCGGTATTTGCCAGCCGGTGGATTCAAGCCCCGCTGTACGGCGGCCTGATTGTGGTGGAACTGCTCTATGCCTACAAGTTTTTGGTCGAGCTCTGGGAGATCGTGCTCCACATTAACAAGATGGATGAAACCGTCTTCATGCTGGGCGTCTTGGGATTAATCGATGTCACCATGGTGGCCAATCTGCTGACCATGGTCATCATCGGCGGCTATGCCACATTCGTCAGCAAGCTGGACTTAGAACAGCATCCGGACCGTCCCGACTGGCTGACCCATGTCGATCCCGGCACGATCAAGATTAAGCTCGCGGCCTCCCTCATCGGCATCTCCAGCATTCATCTGCTGAAAGCATTCGTGGACGTAGCCCATGAAGACCCCGAGCACATCAAATGGAAGATTTTCATTCACATGACGTTCCTTGCCTCCGCCATTCTGCTGGCCTGGACCGACAAAATCATGCAAAAGGACAAGAAACACTGACGAGCGGGAAATAGGTAGCCACAAGGCCAGTATAGCGACAGATCCGGGATGACCAGCCACTTTCCATAATCAGCCAAGCAGAGATTCGACGCGTTGAAGAAAATCCTTCGCACTGAAAGGTTTGCCCATAGCCGCATGAGCACCCAATACAATTGCCGTTTGTGATAAATCGAAGTCGTCGATTATATGTCCGGAAATTGCCAGCACCTTGATAGGCCGATCTCTCGATCGGAGATACAGCAGAACTTCCGATCCATCCATGTTGGGCATAAAAAGATCCAGCACGATCAGAGCAGGCTCAGCTCGTTTGAGGAAGGTGAGCGCCTCACTCCCATCGACGGCTTCCTCGACCTGATATCCTTTCTCCTCCAGAACAGAGCGCAACCAACCACGAAGCTGGGAATCGTCATCGGCGACAAGTATCAACGGCATACGGTGCTGTACAGTTATATCGGAATCTACGTGATTTCTAATACGTGATGATGATCTGCCTGCAGATAGAGCGCAGCCGCTTGCGTACGGCTGGTAATAGCCAGCTTGGCAAACATACTCGCAATGTAATTTTTCACCGTCTTTTCCGACAGCACAAGGTTCGTGGCGATTTCTTTATTCGTGTTCCCTGCTGCAATGAGTGAAATAATACGCCGTTCCTGAGGTGATAGGATCTTCAACCCGGCACGGGCCTCGAACTCATCCCGATATTGTCGCAGCAAGCGGAGCGTCTTGTCAGCACCATCCTGGCAAAGGTAGCAATTGCCCTTTGCCACCGCGCGAATCGCCTGAATCAGTTTCTCATGACTGATATTCTCCAGAAGAATACCCTGCGCTCCCATTTCGACGACATCGCGAAAGACTGAGACGTCGTTGTTCCAGGTAATCACAATGATCCGGACTGTCGGCAGATTATCGAAAAGCAATTTGCATAGCTTAACTTCTGTTCCCTTAGACATCCCGTACTTCAACAAAATGACATCCGGATTCGTCCGTCTGGACTCAACCAGGATATCGTCAGCATTGTCTGTCTCACCTACGACAGAAATTTCAAAAGGTTTTAAAATCTTGGAACGCGGAATCGTTTCATCACTTTGTCAACAACGCCGGCACATCGAAGTCCCAACCGTTTCTCGAAATCACCAAGGACGCCTGGGACGCGCAACTTGCCGTCCATATGACCGGCACCTTCGCCTGCTCGCAAGCCGCCGCGCGCGACATGAAGACACGCAACTACGGACGCATCGTGTCCGTCGCCTCCGTCGCGGGACAGATGGGCCCCATCGACCTCGCCGCTTACGGCGCGGCCAAGTCCGGCATCATCGGCCTCACGCGCGCCATGTCGCTGGAACTGTCGGACTACGGCATCACCGCCAACGCCGTCGCGCCGGGCCCCATCGATACCGACCTGCTGCGCTCCGCCTGGCCTGCGGATGTGTACGCCGAACGCAGCAATCACATTCCCATCCAGCGCCTGGGCAAGGTCGAGGAGATCGCGCACGCCGTGACGTTCCTCGCATCGCCGGAGTCCGGTTACATGTCCGGCATCATCATCACCGTCGACGGCGGTTCCGTCGCCGCGGGCGCGTATATGGTCGAAAAGTACCGCCGCCGCAAAGCCGCCGCGAAGTAAGCCTTCCCGCGCAAAGCAAGCGGCCGCCGGAGCAATCCGGCGGCCGTTTCTATTTCTCAATCGTCGCTTCTTATTCTTCGACGATCAGTTGAGCGTAAGACCACTGATGTCCGGCGCACTGATAGGTGTAGGTGCCGGCTTTGTCGAAGGTCAGGGTCACGGACTTGCCGGGCGCGACTTCGCCCGTGGTCCAGGAACCGTCCGTGGCCGTGGCCGTATGGGCTTCCTTGCCCTTGTTGGTCCAGGTCACTTTAGCGCCGACCTTCACTTTGGTCCGCAGCGGCTGGAAGGCGTATTCGTCAAACGCTTCCCTCACGAACTCGAGGCCGGTGTCCTTCACCGTCGGGCTCATGATGATTTCTTCGGTTTCCGTCAGACGGCCGGCCCAAGAGGTTTCGGTCGCCACGAGCTGCGTAGGCGCCGGCGCTTCCGGAACCGTGCCGCCTAGCTTCAAGGCCCAAACGCCACCGCCCGAAGTGCCGACGGCCACGTATTGCTCGCCGTCCACTTCATAGGTCGCCGTCGCATAGGAAGTGCCGCTGTTGTTGGCTGCACCGGTTTGGAACGTCCAAATGATATCACCGGTGTTTTCGTCAATAGCCTGCAGCACGCCGTCGCTTTCGGCATGGAACAGCAGGCCGCCGGCGGTGGCCATCATGCCGGAACCGTTCTGCTGCACGCGGTACGGCACGGTTTTCTTCCACGCCAGTTTGTTGGTGTTCGCATCCATCGCACCCAGGATGCCCGAGTACTTCATACCCGCAATGGTCGGACCGGCCGCGAAGAACTTCGGATCCACCTGACGCTTGATCCACGACGGCCAGTTGGCTGCGGTGGCATAGAAGCGTTTGGTTTTGGGGCTGTAGGCCAGCGGCGCCGCGCGCGTGGACAGGATCGGATACATCGCGTTCGGCAGGTCGTAGTTGATGGGCTCGTACATGCACAGCGCTTTGAAGCCCGCCGGGATGGTGTCCTTGTCGACACAACGGTTGCCGAACTGATCAGCGCCCACCGGGAACGGCTGGGTCGGCGCGGTCTTTTGGAACTCGTTCTGCGGCACCGGCATCTCTTCGATCGGCTGGATCGGTTTGCCGGTCTCGCGGTCGAGCATATAGATGAAGCCGTTCGTGCTGGTGATGGCAATGGCCTTGTGGTTTTTGCCGTCCCGCTCGTGATCATAGAGGATGAAGGGCGACCCAAGGTCCGCTTCCCAGATGTCGTGGTGCACCACCTGATAGTGCCACTTCACTTTGCCGGTTTTGATGTCCAGCGCCACGGCGCTGTCGGTGTACAGATTGTCGCCCGGGCGCAGTTCGCCGCCGTATTGCGGCACGGGATTGCCGATGCCGACGTAGACCAACCCTAAGTCAGGATCGACCGAAGGCATGGCCCAGACGCCGCCGCCGCCCTGTTTCCATTCGTCGTTGTCCTGGGCCCAGGTCTCATGACCCGGTTCGCCGGGACCAGGCACCGAATAGAATACCCAGACTTCCTTGCCGGTCTTGGCGTCGAGCGCGGTGACACGGCCACGGATGCCGTAATCGCCGTTGGCAAGGCCGCCGATGACGAGACCGTCCACATAAGTCGGGCCGCCTGCGATGAACTGGCCGCGTGTCGCGCCCGGGTCACCCACGGTACCTTCCCAAACCTGTTCGCCAGTGTCCTGCTTCAAAGCAACGATGTGCGAGTTGCCGAGGCCGACGTAGATCATGCCTTCGCCCGTCGCCACGCCTTTGAAGAGGCCGTAGGTCGGCGCGGGCAACTTCTGCGTCCAGATGATTTCACCGGTCTTGGGGTTCAGTGCGTAGGCGTTCTGACCCGTGGTGATGAACATGCGTCCGCCGGTGACCACCGGCGTGCCGCGCGGCGCGGCGTCGAGCTTGGTCATCCAAGCGCCGCCCAACTGCTTGACGTTGCTGACGTCGATTTTCTTCAGTGTTGAATATCGCGTATTGTTCCAATCGCCGCCGGTCAGCGGCCATTCCTTGCTTGCGTGCTTCCGCAGGTCGCCAACAGTGTTTTGGTCGCAGGCCGTCAAGGCGACGGCGGAGACGCTCATAGCCACCAAAAGCGACGTCCATTTCAGACGGGTGTGCATGCCAGGTCCTCCCTCGGATTAAAATGCCCGGCGGGGCCGAAAGCCCGAACGGGCGCAACACGTTGTACCTCTCCCAACCGCGTGAACATAGCGCAAAATCCGCGCGCGCGCGCACACCGCGCCGCACAAAAAAGAGCGTTAAACAGCGGCGATCACGAGGATCAGTGCAAAGACGACAGCAAAGATCAGGACAGCCCATTTTGCGGGCACAAAGTTGAGGTTGTGAACGCTGCCGTCGGAAAGAATTTTGTGTCCCGTGAACATGGGGCGGATCAACGTATCGCGCTTGTAACAGGCATGAAACAGCACGGCGGCAATGTGTAATACGATTATGAAAAGCAGCACGTTGAACATCAGTTCATGCACGTCGGCAATGGCGCGTCCCGTCTGGCGCGTCGCGAGGTCGGCGAGCGGGCCGGGCCCCACACCGTCGGCATCCTCGGTGAACAGGCCTAGTATGGTTTGCAGCAGCAGCAGGCCCAGCATGACCACGATGCTGAGCGCGCCGAGTGGATTGTGCCCTACGATGGCCTTGCCGCCGCGCTGACGCACAGTCGCGGCGTAGGCGACAATAGCCTTCGGCCCTTTCACGAAATGCGCGAAGCGTGCGGTGGTGCTGCCTTTGAAACCCCAGGCGATGCGCGTGATCACCAGCGCCAGGATGAGATAACCCGAGAGATGATGCAGCGGGAGCAGATCGAACTCCGCCGTCAGCCACGACATGACAATAAGTATGACCAGCAGCCAGTGCATGACGCGCACCGGCAGATCCCATACTTTCACAGGCGTGTGCGCGTCACTCACGAGTGGCCCTTAAAGCGAACGGCGGTTCTCCGTGCCTGGAGAACCGCCGCCATCATGACAAAAAAGTGGAAATGTGATTCGACGAAACCGCCGGATACATGCACAAGCAACGACGAGGCCGTGATCAATCCGACGGTTGCCACGCCTGCACGCACACGGTCGTGCCAAAACCGGCTCATGGCTAGAACGGCGAACACGGCCAATGCAGCGCCACCCATGAAGCTGAGCGGCACGTCCCGGCTTATCAAGATCGCAAAGAGGGGTAGCCCTGCCGCGTGCAGCCACAGCAGCCATACAATCCCACGATGATGTCGTCCCCATTCGTTGCTTTCCAACGAGCGACCTTGAGGAAGGACGCGCCAAAGCCGCCGGACATGGTCCAGCGCCGAACCTATGCAGGATTGTCCGAATAAATTCGCCGCCATTAGTTGCTTATGCCGCTGTCGAGAGGAATTATGAGCCAACCCGCTACATACTTTTCGGCTCTTCGATTACATAACTTGAGTGGGCTGCTGATGAGGGGCTACGGAGGGGAGTCTACGGGAGCACTATAATCGAACCGCCAGAAACACCGTAGGCCATCACTGCGATCTCGCGTTATAACCAGGCGGCGATGAGCCGCCCCTCTGCATCCCGCCAGTGAGGGATCCAGACCAGTGCCACGAGTTTGACGGCAATGTTGGCCTTGGTAGGCTTGATTGAAACAGTGTCGAGCTTTTCGTTCAACGGATCGGTTGCCGCCGCCAGTGCATCACTCTCCGACTTGAATTGCGCTTCGAGCTCGGCCAGCTGCTGCTGGAGCGCCGCCACGTTTTCTTCCGCCGCCCCGACATCCTGCGACTCCTTCATGACCCGGCCTGCGCTCCGGATCGCGGTCGAGGCGCGGCCGATATTCGAGGCGCTGATCGTCTTCCGGCCGAGAAACGCTCCGAGGATGGACGCCCCGACAGAAATCACCGCCTGCACTTGGCTGGAACGGGATTCCGCCTGCTGTTTTTCCTTGGCCAGCGCCGCTCGTCTGATGCGCTCTTGAAGCGTCGTCATCTTCGAGGCATATTTCTGGCGCAGCATCTCGGCGCCCTTATCCCGCTGTTCCCGCCCGGCCTGCTGTAACCGCACGCGGAAATCCCGCTCGGACTCGCCCGGTGTGGAGACTTCCTTCGTGCTGGGGCTCCTGAACAACTCCACCTTCTGCGTCCTGAACAGCCAGCCGCCAAAATCCTTGCTCCAATCGGCATAGCTCTTAGCCTTGCCGGCGCTCGCCGGGAGCGCAAGAAACTGGGCTCCGTCTTCTGGCTTCTGTTCCAGATCCGCCACCATCACATCCGTCGCGGTCGCCCGATCCCAGTCAACGGCCACAGGACCGTCCGCAATCGATGCCAAGACTGTCATCTCCTGCGTACTGTCGATCCCACTCTTCGTATCAGAAAAGCGAATCTGCGAGGCCCCCAACAACATCGGGGCATAGACCAATTCATTTCCGTCCGGCTGACTCCCGCGCAGCGGCACAACATGCTGCGGCACATCCGGAGGCAGCAGGGGGCGTGAGTGCAGGACTGAGGACTGAGGACTGAGGGCTGAGCGAGACGTCCCGGGCGTTTCACCTTTCACGTTTAACATTTCACCTCTTCGTGGTTCCATCAACGCCTTAATCTGAGTCCTGGTGAGAGGACCGCGGAGATAGGACAAGCACCAGCGCGTCTCAAACACCACAGGCTCATCCTCATGCACATTGTTCATGAGAAAAATGCGATTGCCGAGGCCGGCCAGTGTTTGCTCCATGCGGCCTCGATCGAACTTTTTCCCCGCGCTGGACGAGGCCCCCTCCAACCCCTCAAGCACACGCGCCTTGTCCCGCTCCGTCTGCAACCGCCCGATGAACCAGGTGCCGGTGTTGGCCAGCCCTTTGTAGTCGAGATCGACAGGATTCTGTGTGGCAAGCACCACCCCCAGACCGAACGCGCGCGCCTGCTTGAGCAAGGTCATGAGCGGCAACTTCGAAGGCGGATTGGCGACCGGCGGGAAATACCCGAAGATCTCGTCCATATAGAGAAGCGCGCGCAGACTGGTGGTGCCCGATTGCGCCCTCATCCACCCGACCATTTGACTGAGCAACAGCGTGACAAAGAACATTCGCTCGGCATCGCTGAGATGCGCGATGGAAAAGATCGCATGGCGCGGCTTTCCCGCCGGTGTATAGAGCAACGTCTGAATGTCCAGTGCCTCACCTTCCAACCAGGCCTGAAACCCTGGAGCCGCCAGCAGATTGTTGAGCTTCATCGCAAGGGCGAATCGATCTTTCGAAGGGAAGAATGACTCCACATCCATCACGCCGATCTTCGACACAGGCGGCGATTGAATCGCTTGGATCAATGCCGCCAGATCAAGATCTTCCTCTTTCCTCCAAGTCTGATCGAGGATCGTAGACATGAGAATGTGCTCACGGCTTTGGATCGGATCGGCCTCGATCCCGAGTAAGCCCAGCAGACTCGTCACGGTCGTACTGATGCGCTCGCGCAATAGTTCTACATCTTCACGCACATCAGCGGCCGGTGCGGCAAACGACTTGAGAATAGACACCGGCAACCCAGCATTGCTGCCGGGCGTGTAGATCACCACCTCCGCCGCATCCCGCAGCCGCTGAATGCGGGCGCCGTCCTGCTGCCACCCGGCCAGGCCTTTTGCCCACAGTTCGGCCTGCGCCTTGGCATAGTCGGCAGGAGCCAGCCCTTTCTTGCGCGCGTCGTCTTCGTTGATCCAGGGCTGGAAGTCTTCGCCTGTGAGAGAGGGGAACGTGAGCATCAAATTGCCGAGGTCGCCCTTCGGGTCGATGATGATGGCGGGAATGTTGTCGATCGCCGCTTCTTCGAGCAAGGCCAGACACAGTCCGGTCTTGCCGCTGCCGGTCATACCGACGCAGACCGCGTGCGTCACCAGATCTTTTGAATCGTACAGCAGCCATCCCGGCTTGGCCTGTTTGGCCGCCAGATCATAGGGCCGCCCCATGTAAAAGACGCCGAGCTTTTCGAAATCTTCCGCCGATCCGCCCACAGAGGGCGCTGCAGCAGGCTTTACCGGCTCATTTGTCTTTGCGGTTTCCTTCTTCTTCGCAGGCATCCTTCACCTCGACTTTGATTTCTTCACATTTCCATTCCAAAGGGAGTCGGCTCCCGTCCCACTCACCACTCGTAAAAGATGATGAAGACGGCGCCAATCATCATGCTGAAGCCGACCACATAGTTCCACTTCAACGGCTCCTTCAGATACAAGACCGAGAAGATGCAAAACACGACTAGGGTAATCACTTCCTGGATTGTTTTCAATTGGGCCGCCGTGAATTCATAGTGCCCGATCCGATTCGCCGGGACTTGCAGGCAATATTCAAAAAACGCGATTCCCCAGCTAGCCGGAATCACGATCCACAAGGGCGAATCTTTGTACTTCAGATGCCCATACCAGGCAAAGGTCATGAAGATGTTGGAGATGGTCAAAAGGATAATGGTGTGCATGAGATTATCTCCAAGAAGGATCATGAAAGAATAGTTATCCTCTTTGGTATTCGCTCACTGGCTTTCACCTTTTCATTTAGCTTCTTCAGCGCAGCTATAGTAACGGAGTGAAGATTGGTTTTGGTGGGCTTCCGACTCTTGACAGCTTCCTGGGCAATATACCCTGGGCCATTAAATACTTCCGTGAATGTCCCGTCCTGATGAATCTGGATGCCAAGGTAATAGGCAGGTGTGTGATCAACAGGAAATGTTAGAGCATTCTTCATTGTCGCTTTGATTTGGACGTGCCTGCCGTCAGAAGTGCTCCCGTCGTGGTGCTTCTCCTGACTATCAAAGATCTTCACATCATAAACATCCTCGACCAACATTTCTCCGAGATCACCAACTAAACGGCCATCAAGTGTGAATTTCTTTTTGGGATATGTTTCGTGAAGCAGCTCAACAATTTCAAGCATTTGCCGGATAGCATCTGGAATTGTGATTTTCATTCTATATCCGAAGCTAGTTGTTGATGGTTGATCAGAATAGGCCTGCTGAAGGAAAAGGCACCATCGCCCATCCCCCATTTTCCCCCTCTTACAGGGCGGAAGGGATGGAGCTTTCGAAAGTCGCCATGGCGGAAGTGCCTAGGTGTAGCTGAAGAAGATGCCGCGGGCGACGGCATGCGATTCTGATCGCGTATTACAGTCGCATGCGGCTAATCGTAACGGAACAGTCACCACCTCGACTCATCGGATTATGGCGACTCCGAAAGCTCCGTCCCTTCCACCCCCGCCCCTCTCAATACCTGCCCCGTGTACGACCGCTTCGCCTTGCAGTTTGTTTCAGCGATCCTTCGACGACAATCTCGCCACTGTGATCTCTGGGGTCAGTGCCCGGATGCGGTCGACGCGCCGATGCCGGTCTCCGACCTCACTTGTTGTGCCAGAAATCCGCCACGGTCCTTTACAGCCTGGCTGCTTTGGTCAAGGATCGAGAACAACCAGATACCCACAATGCCGATCGTCATCGAGAACAGCGCCGGCGAGGCGTATGGGAACAACGCGCTGCCTTTCGGGTAGCCCAAAGTAGTTTCCCACACCGAGGGCGATACGATCGTGAGCAGCACCGATGACAGCAGTCCGAGAAAACCGCCGATGACCGCGCCGCGGGTTGTACAGTCTTTCCACAACACAGACATGAACAACACCGGAAAGTTGGCCGATGCCGCGATCGCGAACGCCAGGGACACCATGAACGCCACGTTCTGCTTCTCGAATACGATCCCCAGCAGCACAGCCAGAATTCCCAGCGCCACCGTGGTCATGCGCGACACCCGTAACTCGGACGCGCCGTCTGCTTTGCCGCCTTTGATAACCGTCGCGTAGAGGTCGTGCGACACTGCCGACGCACCCGACAGCGTGAGACCGGCCACGACCGCCAGGATGGTGGCGAATGCCACGGCGGAGATGAACCCGAGAAACACATTGCCGCCAACCGCATTGGCCAGGTGCACCGCCGCCATGTTGCTGCCGCCCTTGAGCGCACCGTTGGCATCAAGAAATTCCGGGTTGGTCAACACAAAGGTGATCGCGCCGAAACCGATGATGAAGGTCAGCAGGTAGAAATAGCCGATCCATCCGGTCGCCCACATCACCGACTTGCGCGCCTCCTTCGCGCTCGGTACCGTAAAAAAGCGCATCAGGATATGCGGCAGGCCGGCCGTGCCGAACATCAGCGCCATGCCGAACGAAATCGCTGAGATCGGGTCCTTGACGAAGTTACCGGGTCCCATGATCGACTGCCCGGCCGCCGCCGCTTCCTCTGATGTCTTGCCCGACGCTGTGGCCAGACCAGCTTTGATCTCAACCGCGTTGGCAAACAGCGCCTCCAGGCTGAAGCCGAAATGCAGCAGCACCATGAACGCCATGAATGTTGCGCCGCCCAGCAACATGCAGGCCTTGATGATCTGCACCCAGGTAGTTGCCGTCATGCCGCCGAACAGCACGTACACCATCATCAGCGCGCCGACGATCACAATCGCAATCCAGTATTCGAGACCAAACAGGAGCTTGATCAACTGGCCGGCGCCGACCATTTGCGCGATCAGATAGAACGCCACCACCACCAGCGTGCCGGAGGCTGCAAAGAT
>JABMDE010000067.1:43569-50268 GCA_015904055.1 Nitrospira sp.
CGTCATTAACGGAACCCCGGCATAGAATCGCAACGCCGGCTGTTCGACGACCCAGGGATGGTTCTTGAACCGTTCGTCCGCATCGGCGTTTTCCACCATGAAGACATCGGTTCCTGCAATGGTATGGGCGCAGAACGCCCCTTCCCTCCGGGCTTCCTTGTGGTCCAGCCCCACGGAGGACTTAAACCATTGGCGCTCAGCATCGACGCAAGAGATCGCTGCGATGGGTGTACGGCAGAGATAGGAGGCGAGCCAGATCGTCAAACGCGGAATCTGATCCAGTGCCGAGGATCTCGTAGCGGTAGAGGGCTTCGAGTCTTGCGGATTCGCAGGAAGGTATTGGCGTCACGCCCCCCCATCGACTAGTAGAAAGTGGACTAACGTACTCAATTTGGTAGAGACAATACCATAGGGAAGAATGGCCCTATTCCCGATCGGGAAAGCCCGCATTATTCATGACGGTTCGTGACGAAACATGAAACCCGAAACTCGCAACTCCATTCCTCGAAGCAGCAGAAGTGCTCATGAATCATGCGGGCTAGATCCAGGCTGGTGTCGTTGCTCCGCCTACATCGCGCCAGTGCGGCGTCCAGACTAGCGCCACGAGTTTGACGGCAATGTTGGCTTTGGTGGGTCTGAGTGAAATCGTTTCGAGCTTTTCGTTCAACGGATCGGTCGCCGCAGCCAGTGCGTCACTCTCCGACTTGAATTGCGCTTCGATCTCGGCCAGCTGCTGCTGGAGCACCGCCACGTTTTCTTCCGCCGCCCCGACATCCTGCGACTCCTTCATGACCCGGCCTGCGCTCCGGATCGCGGTCGTGGCGCGGCCGATGTTCGAGGCGCTGATCGTCTTCCGGCCGAGAAACGCCCCGAGGATGGAAGCCCCGACAGAAATCGCCGCCTGCACTTGGCTGGAACGGGATTCAGCCTGCTGTTTTTCCTTTGCCAGCGCCGCTCGTCTGATGCGCTCCTGAAGCGTCGTCACCTTCGAGGCATATTTCTGGCGCAGCATCTCGGCGCCCTTATCTCGCTGTTCCCGCCCGGCCTGCTGTAACCGCACGCGGAAATCCCGCTCGGACTCGCCCGGCCTTGAGACTTCCTTCGTACTGGGGCTCCTGAACAACTCCACCTTCTGCGTCCTGAACAACCAGCCACCGAAATCCTTGCTCCAATCAGCATAGCTCTTGGCCTTGCCGGCGCTCGCCGGGAGGGCGAGAAACTGCGCTCCGTCTTCTGGATTCTGTTCCAGATCAGCGATGACCAACTCCGTCGCTGTCGACCGATCCCAGTCGACGGCAACAGGACCATCTGTGATAGCTGTCAAAATCGCGAGGTCCTGCGTGCTATCAATCCCGCTCTTTGAATCAGAAAAGCGAATCTGCGACGAGCCTAGCAGCATCGGGGCATAGACCAATTCACTTCCCCCCGGCCCGGCTGACTCCCACGCAACGGCACGAAGTGCTGCGGCACATCCGGAGGCAACAGGGGACGTGAGTGCAGGGCTGAGGACTGAGGGCTGAGCGAGACGTCCCAGACGTTTCACGTTTCACGTTTAACGTTTCACGTCTGATGGGGTCCATCAACGCCTTAATTTGAGTCCTGGTGAGAGGGCCACGGAGATATGACAGACACCAGCGTGTCTCAAACACGACTGGTTCATCTTCATGCACGTTATTCATCAAGAAGATCCGATTGCCTAGACCGGCCAGCGTTTGCTCCATCCGTCCCTTGTCAAATTTCTTTCCAGCACTAGAGGAGGCCCCCTCCAACCCTTCGAGTACACGGGCCTTGTCCCGTTCCGTTTGCAAGCGCCCGATAAACCAGGTGCCGGTATTGGCCAAGCCTTTGTAGTCGAGATCGACGGGGTTCTGCGTAGCCAAGACGACGCCGAGCCCGAATGCACGCGCTTGTTTCAGCAAGGTCATCAACGGCAGCTTTGAAGGCGGGTTCGAGACCGGGGGGAAATACCCGAAGATCTCATCCATATAGAGCAACGCGCGGAGACTGGTCGTGCCCGATTGCGCCCTCATCCACCCGACCATTTGACTGAGCAACAGCGTGACAAAGAACATCCGTTCGGCATCGTTGAGGTGTGCGATGGAAAAGATCGCATGCCGAGGCTTTCCTGCCGGCGTATAGAGCAACGACTGGATGTCCAGCGCCTCACCTTCCAACCAGGCCTGAAACCCTGGAGCAGCCAGCAGATTGTTGAGCTTCATCGCAAGGACGAATCGGTCTTTCGAAGGGAAAAATGACTCCACATCCATCACGCCAATCTTCGACACAGGCGGCGATTGAATGGCTTGGATCAATGTCGCCAAATCAAGATCTTCCTCTTTCCTCCAGGTCTGATCGAGGATCGTGGACAAGAGAATGTGCTCGCGGCTTTGGATTGGATCGGCCTCAACCCCGAGTAAGCCCAGCAGACTCGTCACGGTCGTGCTGATCCGCTCGCGTAACAACTCCGAATCTTCCAGGACATCGGTAGCCGGTGCGGCAAACGACTTGAGAATGGAAACCGGCAATCCAGCATTACTCCCGGGCGTGTAGATCACCACATCCGCCGCATCCCGAAGCCGCTGAATGCGGGCACCATCCTGCTGCCACCCGGCCAGGCCTTTTGCCCACAGTTCAGCCTGCGCCTTGGCATAGTCGGCAGGAGCCAGCCCTTTCTTTCGCGCGTCGTCTTCGTTGATCCAGGGCTGGAAGTCTTCGCCTTTGAGAGAGGGGAACGTGAGCATCAAATTGCCGAGATCGCCCTTCGGATCAATGATGATGGCGGGAATGTTGTCGATCGCCGCTTCTTCGAGCAAGGCCAGGCACAGGCCGGTCTTGCCGCTCCCGGTCATGCCGACACAGACAGCGTGCGTCACCAGATCTTTTGAATCGTACAGCAGCCAACCCGGCTTGGCCTGCTTGGCCGCCAGATCATAGGGCCGCCCCATGTAAAAGACGCCGAGCTTTTCGAAGTCTTCCGCCGAGCCGCCGACAGAGGGCGCAGCAGCGGCCTTATCTGAATCTTTCGTCTTCACGGTTTCTTTCTTCTTCGTAGGCATCTTTCACCTCGACTCCGATTTCTTCACATTTCCATTCCAAAGGGAGCCGGCTCCCGCCCCACTCACCACTCGTAAAAGATGATGAAGACGGCGCCAACCATCATGCTGAAGCCGACCACATAGTTCCACTTCAGCGGCTCCTTCAGATACCAGACCGAGAAAGCGCAAAACACGACTAGAGTAATCACTTCCTGGATTGCTTTCAATTGGGCCGCCGTGAATTCTCCGCCCTGATGATCCATGAACGCTTCTACTGCAATCACGGATACACTGCTGAGGCTGGCGGGCTCGCCGCTCAGTCAGTCAACGTACTCCCGTAGAGTACGCCTCCTTCCCTCACGCCTCCACGCGCCAGCCTCACGACGTGTCTGCGTGATTTCGTAACGAATCGCCATGAATCACCAGGGCTGTGCCCGATCCGATTCGCCGGGACTTGCAGACAATATTCGAAAATCGCGATCCCCCAGCTGGCCAGAATCACGATCCACAAGGGCGACTCTTTGTATTTGAGATGCCCGTACCAGGCAAAGGTCATAAAGATATTGGAGATGGTCAAGAGGATAATCGTCTGCATGGGCCTCCTAAGAAAAGAGCGTATGGCTTATAGCAGATGGCATAAGCGCTCAGATGTGAACTCACGGAGGACAGGCACCGCCTAACGGCCAAGACGGTCTCCCACAGGGCAGTCTCATCTATCCTTGATCACGAGAAGTCCCCTTGCCACAATCGCGCGAGGAATTCTTGCCAGGGAAGAATCTGAATCCCACCCACGCGGCGCGGGACCGCCTCCAGGCTCACCACAAGATAATGTTTTAAGAGTCCTTCTTCTTGAAGGGCGCGGAGCCCCCGCAAGTCCCGGTCGGACACATTCGTTTTAGCTTTGACCTCAATCGCCGTGCGATCATTCAGAATGAAATCCACTTCAAAGTCAGACGTCGAGCGCCAGTACGCCAAGTCCGGCACCCCTTTATAATCGCAATAAGTTTTTAGCTCATGGTGGAGATAGGCCTCGAAGGCCTCACCGAATTCCGGCGAGCCTTCTTGGAGATGCCGCCGTCGTTGCAAGTGCCGCACGATGCCAACATCGAACAAATAGAATTTGGCGGTGGTCAGGGGCTTCCGTTTCTCCGTCCGCCTCCAAGCCGGCAAATCGTCTCCCAGCAAGGTGTCACGGAGGATGTGAAAGTACTCTTGCACCGTTGATTTTGGGACCTGTGCATCGCTCGCGATCTTGGAATAGTTGAGCATCTGCCCATTGCACAAAGCCGCGACGGTCAAGAACCGGCTGAACGCGGGCAGGTTGCGGACCACCGCCTCGGCCGCGATTTCCTCCTTCAGATAGGTCCCTACATAGGCTTGAAGGTCTTCATAGGGCGAGTCGGAAAAATACAGCGAGGGTAGCAGCCCCCGATCAAGGGCTTTCACAAGATCGAACTCATGAGCCAGCTCCCGATAACATAGGGGATGAAGCCGCTTCGTCCGTGCGCGCCCGCCAAGCAAATTGAGCCCCTTGCGCTTAAGCGCCCGGGCGCTCGATCCCGTCAACAAAAAGCGGGCCTGCCGGTCGTCGATGAGCACCTGGATTTCATCCAGCAGCAGTGGCAGCTTCTGAATCTCGTCCATGATGACCAGCTTGTCTTTGCCCGTCAGTTCCTGGCGCAAGCGGTGAGGCGCTTGATTGAATTTCAGAAAGGTGTCGGTCTCATGCAGGTTGTAATATTTCGCCTTGGGAAACTGCCGGCGAATCATGAACGTTTTCCCCGTTTGCCGGGGGCCGAACAAGAAATAGGACTTGGTCGAGAGGAGTTTCGGCAGGTCGAGAATACGGGGGATGTCCATGCCGCCACATTATGATATTAGACACCATCGATGTCAATTATCATGACAATGGACGATGCAAGCGGCAGATATCATATATGGAGAACCGTCTCTGGTGCGGCAAGAAGCAGGAAAGATAGCACCCGAGGGTACTTTGCCAATTCGGATAGCGTGATACGTGATCACGACCACAGGGTTGCCGGCTTCGGCAAGCCAATCTGTATGTAGTCCGTCATTCGCCTGTCGCCGTGCCCAGATTCCTGGAGCCTCGCAGTTTTCGGAATGGCCTGCAGGCTGTTCAGAAAGGCCAGGTTTCTCACCCGCCCAACCCCGGCGCGCCGAGACGCACCATTCCGCAGGCAAGGCCGCAGCGAGAAGCCAATATGATCATTCCAAGCTTGCTCGTGTTCTCTTCAGGGATGGGGGCTGATTGATCTTCCACTGCGCGCGTCGAACGAGCACATTCCTATCGTGCGCGTTCCGCGAGCATAGAAGATCACCAGCCTCCATCCCCGTCCTCTGCTGGCGGATTTTATCAACAGCCTGCTGGGTTCAGTGCCCGGATGCGGTCGTCGCGCCAATGCCGGTCTCCGACCTCACTTGTTGTGCCAGAAACCCGCCGCGATCCTTTGCCGCTTGACTGCTTTGGTCAAGGATCGAGAACAGCCAAATACCCACAATGCCAATCGTCATCGAGAACAGCGCCGGCGAGGTGTACGGAAACAACGCGCTGCCTTTCGGATAGCCCAAGGTGGTTTCCCACACCGAGGGCGATACGATCGTCAGCAGCACCGATGAGATCAGCCCGAGAAAGCCGCCGATGACCGCGCCACGGGTCGTGCAGTCTTTCCACAACACGGACATAAACAATACCGGGAAGTTGGCCGATGCCGCGATCGCGAATGCCAGGGACACCATGAACGCCACGTTCTGTTTCTCGAACACGATCCCCAGTAACACGGCCAGGATTCCCAGCGCCACCGTGGTTATGCGCGACACCCGCAACTCAGACGCGCCGTCTGCCTTGCCGCCTTTGAGAACCGTCGCGTAGAGATCGTGCGACACGGCCGACGCACCCGACAGCGTAAGACCGGCCACGACCGCCAGGATAGTGGCGAATGCCACGGCCGAGATGAACCCAAGAAACACATTGCCACCGACCGCGTTGGCCAAATGCACCGCCGCCATGTTGCTGCCGCCCTTGAGCGCACCGTTGGTATCGAGGAATTCCGGGTTGGTCAACACGAAGGTGATGGCGCCGAAACCGATGATGAAGGTCAGCAGGTAGAAATAGCCGATCCATCCGGTCGCCCACATCACCGACTTGCGCGCCTCCTTCGCGCTAGGTACCGTAAAAAAGCGCATCAGGATGTGCGGCAGGCCAGCCGTGCCGAACATCAGCGCCATGCCGAACGAGATCGCCGAGATCGGGTCTTTGACGAAGTTGCCGGGCCCCATGATCGACTGCCCAGCCGCCGCCGCTTCCGCCGATGTCTTGCCCGACGCTGTGGCCAGACCAGCTTTGATCTCAACCGCGTTGGCAAACAGCGCCTCCAGACTGAAGCCGAAATTCAGCAGCACCATGAACGCCATGAACGTTGCGCCGCCCAGCAGCATACAGGCCTTGATGATCTGCACCCATGTGGTTGCCGTCATGCCGCCGAACAACACGTACACCATCATCAGCGCCCCGACGATCACGATCGCAATCCAGTATTCGAGGCCGAACAGGAGCTTGATCAACTGGCCGGCGCCGACCATTTGCGCGATCAGATAGAACGCCACCACCACCAGCGTGCCGGAGGCTGCAAAGATGCGGATCGGC
>JABMDE010000068.1:0-5149 GCA_015904055.1 Nitrospira sp.
CCGCTGTAGTCCGGCTTCCCTACGCTGGTATTACCCAGGTCAGGTTGTGAGGGTCGTCCGATCGTTCGGACTCTCAGCCGCGGGGCTCCCCTAGCTATTGCAGGATCATATGCTTCAGGACAAAACGAAGTCAATCGGCCATTAGGCCTACCGCGAATCATCCGGGTTCCATGCCGTTAGGGGCGGTCGGGATAGGGCTTCTTCTATTGAGCATTCATTGAATGTGCAGGGTGGCTATCGTAGAATAGCAATCATTTTGGAATTGGGGGATTTGTGACCACCAGCACGATATCACCACGATTGATTGCCGAGTATCAGACTCTGTCGGCTGAAGAACTGTTCAGCCGGACGGTCGAGGCCAAGCGGACGTTGGGCGCTCGCGTCATGATTCTTGGCCATAACTATCAACGTGATGAGGTGATTCAGCACGCGGATTTCCGGGGCGATTCATTGCTGCTGTCCAAGCTGTCTGCCGAACGGTCGGAGCGGCCGTATATTGTCTTCTGTGGCGTGCACTTTATGGCTGAAACGGCGGATATTCTCAGCCAGTCGAATCAAACGGTAATTCTTCCCGACATGGCGGCCGGTTGCTCGATGGCCGATATGGCGGCAATCGAACAAGTCGATCAGTGTTGGGAAGCGCTGGGTCGCGTGGTGCCGGTCGAGGAGACGGTGATGCCGGCGGTCTACGTGAATTCTGCGGCGGTCCTCAAGGCCTTTTGCGGCGAACACGGCGGGATTACCTGCACGTCTTCCAATGCGCGCGCGGTTATCGAATGGTGTTGGGCCCGGCGTGAGAAAATTCTCTTTTTCCCGGACGAGCATTTGGGCCGTAATACAGCGAACAAAATGGGTATTCCCCGTGACCAGATGATCGTGTGGGACCCCTACCAGCCTAACGGCGGGAACACCAGAGACGCGATTACGCGTGCCAGGCTGATCCTCTGGAAGGGCCATTGCAGCGTGCATCAGATGTTTCAACCGGCGCATGTGGATCATTTTCGCAAGCAGTATCCGGAGGGCAAGGTCATCGTCCATCCCGAGTGCCATGAGGACGTGGTCAACAGGGCCGATCTCACCGGATCCACTGAGTTCATCATCAAGACTGTCACGGCTGCGCCGGCTGGTACGGCCTGGGCGGTCGGGACCGAATTGAACCTGGTCAATCGCCTCAAGCGTGAGATGACCGACAAGAAGGTCTTTTTTCTCTCCTCGACGATCTGCCAGTGCGCCACGATGTTCCGGATCGACGCCGCGCATTTGTGTTGGGCTATGGAGAATCTGGCCGACGGCCATGTGGTCAATCACATTGTCGTGCCGGACGACGACAAGCGGTGGGCCAAGATCGCTTTGGATCGCATGATGTCGGTCAGCTAGCGGGCGGGATCGTGAAAAACGCCTCCAGCTTCGTTCTCGCATCGCTCAGATCCTCAACGTACCCCAGAGGGTACGCCTCCGGTCGTCACTTGCTGCGGCCTTGCCGGAAGACGTTTTTGACGATCCCGCATCAAAGCTAAGGACTGGTGCCTCGCCTGTCATTCCGGTATATTCCAGCCCTTGATCCCAATCATGTTCTGAAATTTTTGCGAGAGACCAAACAGGTTATGGACTACAAGGCTACCCTCAATCTGCCCAAGACCGATTTCCCGATGAAGGCGAATTTGCCGCAGCGGGAGCCGGAGCAGCTCGCTTGGTGGGCACAGCAGAAGCTCTATGAGTTGATTCAAGAGGCGGGCAAGGGCCGGCCACGGTATCTCTTGCATGACGGCCCGCCCTACGCGAACGGCCGCATCCATATCGGCCACGCGCTGAATAAAGTCCTCAAAGACATCATCGTGAAGTCTAAGACGATGGCGGGCTTTCATGCGCCCTATGTGCCGGGCTGGGATTGCCACGGGCTTCCCATCGAGCCGCTGTAGTCCGGCTTCCCTACGCTGGTATTACCCAGGTCAGGTTGTGAGGGTCGTCCGATCGTTCGGACTCTCAGCCGCAGGGCTCCCCTAGCTATTAAGTACGAATCGTATCGCTGCGCTTCCTAGGTTGTCAACGGGGCATTAGGCCTAGAGGCGGGAGTGACCGTAATGCTCAATTGAACATTCTTGTGAAAACAAGATGCATCCTCCGACGGAGAATCAGGGCGCCAAAACAAACGCGATTTCTGTCGAGTTTGCGATGAACTCTTACCAATTCATAGGGATGTGTCGGTTTTGAGTCATCAGTGCTCCGAGCGGTTCCCCACCTTTGCGGGGCTTGATAACTGGTTGACCCAGAGTCTAGAAGATAGTTACCGCTCGAATACTCGAGAGTAGGGGGGCCGGTGATGCGTGAGCGAGTCCGTCCGAATTTATTCCGGACAACCAGCCTTCTTATGTGGAGGCGGGGAAGCGCTATGATGCTGGGGCCTCATCTCGGAATCGCCGTCGGTCTTCTGGTTCTTGTGGGCTGCGGCAATCCCGCGCCGAACCTTCCGGCGGCAGGGCCAACCACCGAAGCGGCCGACGCGGGGCGCACCGACCGAGCCGTCCGTCTACCAGGAGGCCCGGCTCCCACGCAGATCGCCAGGCTAAGTTCCACGACCTCCCGTTCCGGTAACCCTGTGTCTGAGGGGCGTATTCCGCCCGCCGTTGCCGTATTACCAGATCCCTCGCACTCCGACCGGTATGCCATCGCCGACCAGGCGCAGTACGAGGCTCGGCAGCAGTGGTTGGCCGAGCTGCGGGCCCATCCGGACGCGGCCGTGCGGCTCCAGGCGTTGACCCTCTGGGCAAGAGACCCAGACGATGGCCTCGAAACGGTAATGGAGGGGCTAGAGGATGACGATGAGCAGGTGAGGACGCGAGCCGGTGAAATATGGGAGCAACAGCTCGCACAGGAGGAAGGAGCCAGTGACATAGTCGAAGAGTAGGGGGCCATTCATGCTCCATGCACACTGTTCAATGCTGAATGAATAAGGGAAAGTCAGATCAGCCCATTCTCATTACCAGGAGGGCGTGCGATGCTGCGACAGCCACGACCGTACAGATTGATCCTCGGATTGCTCCTGCTCGGCCTGCTGGGTGGAGCAGTCCTGCCCACCGGCCTGGTACAGGCGGCCAGTGGGGTGGGACCCTATTTCCCCGAGCCGGCCTGGGACCGAAAGCTGCCGGCGTCGACCCGGTTCTTCATCCTGACGAATTGGGAGAATGCGGCGGTGCTGGACAAAGAGACTGGGCTGGTGTGGGAGCGGTCGCCCCCGTCGACGGAGCTCATATGGAGTGCGGCGCGGGTCGAATGCATGAGCCGCACGACGGGCAACCGCAAAGGCTGGCGGCTGCCGTCGGTGCACGAGCTGGCGAGTTTGCTGGATCCCACCCAGAGCAATCCGGTCCTCCCGGTGGGCCATCCCTTTACCAACCTCCGGACTGGCCACTACTGGTCGGCGACGGAAAATGCGGAGAATTCTACCCTCGCGTGGTTCGTGAATTTCTTCTCTGGCGAGGTGAACGGCATCGATAAGACCGACACCGACTACACCTGGTGTGTGCGCGGGGGCATGAATGCGGATGCGTATTAGCAAAGCGCGCGCGACGGGCGGACGCCAGTTAATGGTCAATGTTTGGATGATCACAGGAGGGCGTGCGATGCTGCGACAGCCACGACCGTACAGATTGATCCTCGGAGTGCTCCTGCTCGGCCTGCTGGGTGGAGCAGTCCTGCCCACCGGCCTGGTACAGGCGGCCAGTGGGGTGGGGCCCTTTTACCCGGAACCGGCCTGGGATCGAAAGCTGCCGGCGTCGACCCGGTTCTTTATCCTGACGAATTGGTCGAGCCAGGCGGTGCTGGACAAAGAAACCGGGCTGGTGTGGGAGCGGTCGCCCGCAACGACGCTCCATAACTGGAGTGCGGCGGGGTTCGAATGCACGAGCCGCACGACGGGCAACCGCAAAGGCTGGCGGCTGCCGTCGGTGCACGAGCTGGCGAGCTTGGTGGATCCCTCCGTGACCCCAGGCCCGACCCTCCCCTCCGGCCATCCCTTTACCAACGTCCAGTCGGCCAACTACTGGTCGGCGACGACGAATGCGGCGCTTCCTGCCAACGCGTTTCTCGTGACCTTCCTCAATGGCAACGTGGGCGGCCCCGATAAGTCTTTCAATAACCGCGCCTGGTGTGTGCGCGGGGGCATGAATGCGGATGCGTATTAGGGCGCGCGAGACGGGCGGGAAAAGAGAGAAGGAAGGCAACAGTCGAGAGTACAGGAGGGGCTGCAGCGGCACGTAGCAGACAGAGCGTGAACTTTCTGGCCGCCTGCCTCCGGTAAACGCCATGATATGTGTCACTGTGCAGCCGGTTCATTGATTGTCGAGAAGTCCTAACGTAGAATGATAGCGTACGTTATTTGGTGAAGGAGACATATGCAGACCGTCTCGACATGTCCAAGACCGATTACAGATTACCAGCAGCTGTCGGCCGAAGAACTGTTTAGCCGGACGGTCGAGGCCAAGCGGATGCTGGGCGTTCGCGTCATGATCCTCGGCCATAACTACCAGCGGGATGAGGTGATTCAGCACGCGGATTTCCGGGGCGATTCCTTGCTGTTATCCAAGTTGTCAGCCGAACGGTCAGAACGGCCCTATATCGTGTTCTGTGGCGTGCATTTTATGGCTGAGACAGCGGATATTCTCAGCCGGTCGAATCAAACGGTGATTCTTCCCGACATGGCGGCCGGTTGCTCGATGGCGGATATGGCGGCGATTGAACAAGTTGATCAGTGTTGGGAAGCGCTGGGTCGCGTGGTGCCGGTCGAGGAGACGGTGATGCCGGCGGTCTACGTGAATTCTGCGGCCGTCCTCAAGGCCTTTTGCGGCGAACATGGTGGGATTACCTGCACGTCTTCCAATGCGCGCGCGGTGATCGAATGGTGTTGGGCCCGGCGCGAGAAAATTTTGTTTTTCCCGGACGAGCATTTGGGTCGTAATACAGCGAACAAAATGGGGATTCCCCGCGAGCAGATGATCGTCTGGGACCCCTATCAGCCCAATGGGGGCAATACTCGTGAGGCCATCACACGCGCCAAGCTGATTCTCTGGAAGGGCCATTGCAGTGTGCATCAGATGTTTCAACCGGCGCACGTGGATCATTTTCGCAAGCAGTATCCGGAGGGCAAGGTCAT
>JABMDE010000068.1:5269-11343 GCA_015904055.1 Nitrospira sp.
CGGTGTCTGGAGGCCATTCGTTGAACGGCTCCTACCTGCACAATTTCCTGCTGGCTTCCCTCACCGGCACGGTTGTCGCGGTGGACCAAGTTACGAAGCTCTACATCATGCAGACGATGCGGTTGCATGAATCCATTCCCGTTATTTCCGATTTCTTCAGTTTGACGTACATCAGAAATCCTGGTGCAGCGTTCGGACTACTGGCCGGCAGCAGCAATACATTCCGCATGGTCTTTTTCGGACTCACCTCGATTTTAGCATTGGGATTGCTGGGGACCATCCTGCTGCGGATGCCGGCACACGATCGGATGGGGCGCTTGAGCGTGGCGGCCATTTTAGGCGGCGCGATTGGAAACTTGATCGACCGGATGCGGTATGGCGAAGTGATTGATTTCCTCGATGTCTACATCGAGCAGTACCACTGGCCGGCGTTCAATGTTGCGGACTCGGCGATTACCGTCGGCGTAATTTTCCTGATCGTCCACTTTGCCTTCGAGAAGAAGGACGATCCACCCCTCGCTTCGGAAAAGTCTTCAGCACCCTGAGGCGTGAAGCGTATCTCGTGAAGCGTGAAGCGCAGGACGGAGTCCATTTCTTTGTTTGCGAGATACGAGATACGCTTCACGAGGGACGCGTTCGAGTGAGATTTCGCGACGAACGGTCATAAATAATGCGGGCTAAAAAGTTGCCCGTGTTGCCGCGGGCAGTTACGCCGGCATGGGAACAATAAATCCACCCTTTTCCTTCACCTGCTTCTGCTGCTCCGGGGAGAACATAAAGAGCGGCTCGCTGTGGCAGAACTGGCATTCCTTCGTCGTCACCGATGTCGTCGGTTCGCCGATACTGACTAAATATTCATTGGCCAGCTTCAAGGCCGTCGTTTCATCCGTGGTCATGACGTCGAAGTGAATGCGGCCGTTCTTGCCGGTTACCCACGTATCGTAGACACGAATCGTATCGGAAGCCATGCGGGACACCCCTTTCACCTGAAGATCAATAAGACAACAACGCCGAGAATAATACGGTAGTACGCAAAGACACGCAAGGTGTGGCGTTGGACGTATGTCAGGAAGGCGGCGATCACAGCCCACGCGACCAGAAAGGAGATGATCATGCCGAGGCCGAGTGCCAGAAAGTCCTGGTCGGTAAATGTCCCTCTGGCTTTCCAGGTTTCGTAGACCGTCGCGGCGATGATGGTCGGGAGAGCCAGGAAGAACGAATATTCGGTGGCGACTTTTCGATCAAGCCCGGCCAGTAGACCGCCGATGATGGTTGACCCGGAGCGGGACATGCCGGGAATGAGCGAGGCGCATTGTGCCAGGCCGATCCAGAAGGCCTGTTTCGGAGAGACTTGATCGAGGCTCATGGCCCGGCTGGTTTTTGCGGTGGCTTCAACGATGAGAATAATGATTCCGCCGAGAATAGACGTGGTGGCAACCGTGTGCGGCGTGAACAAGTGGGACTTGATCCAACCATGCGCCGCCAAGCCGACCAGGGCGGCTGGTAGAAAGGCTATGCCAAGCCCCAGCATGAACCACAGATTAGGATGGGCCTGTAGGGAGGCTTGGAGACATGCTGCCCAGGTCGGATGTTGGGTGTTGTGCAGGGAGGATCGAAACCCTGCCTGCTCTTGCCAGGCACCTGAGACCAGTCGCCCGATTTTCTCCCGTTCAAAGACGATGACGGCCAGGATGGCTCCCAGTTGAATGGAAATCTCTGCGTTTGCTGCCACGTCGCCGGTGAAGCCCAGCGCATAGCCGACCAGGATGAGATGTCCTGTGGACGAGACGGGCAAGAATTCAGTCAGCCCTTCCACGATGCCGAGGATGACGGCAAGAACAGGCCCCCATTCGTTCACAAGCATGCCTTCGGGTTAGGATGGATGAGCATACGGTTGATCGGTTAACGAGCGATCATCACAGAGCGATGGTATTCCGTCAAGCGCAGGATTGAATGGCGCGGCGAGTCTCGGTCACAGGTCGTGAGTGCAAATATGTTGACAAAGAACGGATGTTGTCTTACACACAATCAAAGGATTGATGCAGGCGGATAGACTATCCTGGGAAATATGCATAGAAAATCATGTCGATGCGTGCGCACATGCATTCACTGAGCATGTGAGGAAGAGGAGGATCGTATGAGACGGGAGTGGATCGCAATCATGATGGCCGGGGCGATGCTGTCGGCGGGATGTGTGACCAATTGGAAAAGGTTCGTCAACAGAAGACCTCCATGGAGCAACAGATTCGCACGTTGAAAGAACTGAACGTGAAGTTCAGCAACGAAGCGCTTGCGGCGCGGGATGAGCTACAGCGGATTGAGCATGGCCGTGACAAGGAGCGGGGCTCGGTCGATGGACGGACGAAAGACCTGGAAGCGCAGCTCAAGGCGATGTCGGCACAAAATCGCAATGTGCGGCAGGAATATCAGGATGTCAAACGCCACAATGACACCTTGAAGTCGTTGGTCGCACGGTATCAAAAGGAACTGAAAGACCGGTCGCATTCGGCATCGGCGGTAGTGACCCCCCCAGCAGCTGACGCAAAGGCCCCGGCCCCAACCGCTGCCGCTCCATCGGCCGGAACCTCTGCCGCGATGAACATCAACCGGGTGTCTGCGAGCGATCTGGTGTTATTCTTGGGGCTGAAGCAGGAGGAGGCCGATCGTATCGTGAGCAATCGCCCCTATCGTGTAAAGGGAGAGTTGGTGGCGAAGAACGTTGTGCCCAAGGAGACGTTCGACTTGATCAAGGATCGGATCTCTGTCAGCCAATAGAGCCTGCCGGCATCCGCCGGGCGATCTGTGAAAGGGCCGTCCTCTCCAAGGAGGACGGCCCTTTTTTCTTTCTTATGGCCCCGTAACGATGGCCACAACAAGCTGATCCGAGGGCAGATCCCGGTTCACGGCAGCGTTCACCAAGTTGAGCGATGATTACGGTCCATCGTTTTTGGAAGTTATCGGCTGTGTTGGGCCAGGATGTCGCCGAGCGATCGGAAGCCAAGACCGAGTCCCCGGCAGACCTCAACCTGGCGGTCGAACCGGTTTTTCGTATGGATCATCTTCCACATTGTGCCGAGTCCCACGCGCCCCCAGGCAGCCAGATGGAAGACGGATAGGGGATAGTCGGTGCCGAACAGCAGCCGATCTTGCACCTCGGGATGTTTCCGGAGGTGCAACAGCATGCGGAGGCGATTGGGCAATGTCAGCGCAGAGATGTCGGCGTAGAAATTCGGATAGCGTTTCGCGAATTCGTGGAAGGTGGGGATGAATTTTTCATAGAGCATGAGACCGTAGCTGCAGGCATGGGCGGCGATGACGGTGACGCCTTCGTCCAGCGCGGTGTGGAGCCGGTCTGGATCTCCAACTGATTGATCCTTGCCGATCAGGCTGAATTCACTCAGGAACGGCAGCTTCCGTTCAGCCAGCGCGCGATAGAAGGGAATGTACGTGCGATCAGCCGGGTTGAACTGTTGGGCATTAGGCAGCACTTTCACGAGGACGGCTCCGGCCTCGGCGACACGATGGACTTCTTCGACCGCATCTCTCCGTTGTGGATTGATCGACACACCCGCGAGCAATTCATTCCGATGGGCCTGTGCAGTCTTGAGCACGTAATCGTTGCTGATGAGGAAATCTGTATGGTCCTGGAGGAGTCTGCCGGTGCCATCGTAGACGCCGTCCATGCCGAGGAGTACGGCTTGTTGCACATGACGTGAGGCTCGTAATTCGCCGAGCAGATCGTCGAGATATTTCTGATTCGCTTCGCGCGGTGTATCTGGCGAGAGCTGATGCTTCCATAGTAAAAACCGCCGGAACAGCGGGCTCTTCAGCATCTTTGGAGAGATGTAGCAGCCGTTGTCGCCGTCCGGCAGCGCCGCCAGATGGACGTGACAGTCGATCAACATTTTCTCGCTAGGCACCCGGGTGTTCGTCTTCATGCGCTGTTGCAGGGCGTTCTGGTGTACTCAAAGGACTGAGGGCTCAGGACTGAGGACTGAGTACGAAGCTACAGGCTTCGATCTCTGCCGATTTTCAGAAACACTCAGCCCACCGTCCTCATTACTCAGTCCTACTGGACGTTTCACGCGAAGCGAGCCGCTCCATTGCGATTCTTTTTATGCCGCGCAGGTCGAGTTTCCCGGTGCCGAGCACTGGCAGGGCTTCGACTTTGACGAATTGATTTCGTCCGGTGGAGACATGCTGACCAGGTTGGATGTTGGGTACTGTGCAGAAAGGATCGAAACTTCGTCTGCTCTTGCCAGGCGCCTGAGACCAGCCGTCCGATTTTCTCCCGTTCAAAGACGATGACGGCCAGGATGGCTCCCAATTGAATGGAAATCTCCGCGTTTGCCGCCACGTCGCCGGTGAAGCCGAGCGCATAGCCGACCAAGATGAGATGCCCTGTGGACGAGACGGGCAAGAATTCAGTTAGCCCTTCCACGATGCCGAGGATGATGGCAAGAACAGGCCCCCATTCGTTCACAAGCATGCCTTCGGGTTAGGATGGATGAGCATATGGTTGATCGGTTAACGAGCGATCATCACAGAGCGATGCTCTTCCGTCAAGCGCAGGATTGAATGGTGCGGCCAGTTTCAGTAACAGGCCGTGAGCCGTGAGTGCAAATATGTTGACAAAGAACCGATGTTGTCTTACACACAACCAAAGGACTGAAGCAGGCGGATAGACTACCGTGGGAAATGTGAATAGACGTCATGTCGATGCGTGCGCACACGCATTCACTGAGCAGGTGAGGAAGAGGAGGATCGTATGAGACGGGAGTGGATCGCAATCATGATGGCCGGGGCGATGCTGTCGGCGGGATGTGTGACCAACTCGCAGTACCAGGAGGCGTTGACGGAAGCCGATACGGCCCGAGAAGAATTGGAAAAGGTCCGTCAACAGAAGACCTCCATGGAGCAACAGATTCGCACATTGAAAGAACTGAATGTGAAGTTCAGCAACGAAGCGCTTGCGGCGCGGGATGAACTGCAGCGGATTGAACATGGCCGCGACAAGGAGCGGGGCTCGGTCGATGGGCGGACAAAAGATCTGGAAGCGCAGCTCAAGGCGTTGTCGGCGCAGAGTCGCAATGTGCGGCAGGAATATCAGGATGTCAAACGCCACAATGACACCTTGAAGTCGTTGGTGGCACGGTATCAAAAGGAACTGAAAGACCGGTCGCATTCGGTGTCGGCGATGGTCGTCCCTCCGGCGGCTGAGGCAAAGGCTCCAGCCCCATCCGTTGCCGCTCCGTCGGCCGGAACGTCCGCTGCGATGAACATTAATCGGGTATCGGCGAGCGATCTGGTACTGTTCTTAGGGTTGAAGCAGGAGGAGGCCGATCGTATCGTGAGCAATCGCCCCTATCGCGTGAAGGGGGAGTTGGTGGCGAAGAACGTCGTGCCCAAAGAGACGTTCGACTTGATCAAGGACCGCATCTCGGTCAGCCAATAAAACGTGCCGGCCATCAGCCGGGCGATCTGTTTGGGCCGTCCTCTTTCTGGAGGACGGCCCTTTTTCTTTCTTATGGCCCCATGACGATGTCCACAACAAGCTGATCCGAGGACAGATCCCGGTTCATGGCAGTACTCACCGAGTTGAGCGATGATTGCAGTCCGTCGTTCTTGCAGATTATCGGCTATGTTGCGCCACAATGTCGCCGAGTGAGCGGAAGCCAAGTCCGAGTCCCCTGCAGACCTCAACCTGGCGGTCGAACCGGTTCTTCGTACGGATCATCTTCCACATTGTGCCGAGTCCCACGCGCCCCCAGGCAGCCAGATGGAAGACGGACAGGGGATAGTCGGTGCCGAACAGCAGCCGATCTTGCACCTCGGGATGTTTCCGGAGGTGTAACAGCATGCGGAGGCGATTGGGCAATGTCAGCGCAGAAATATCGGCGTAGAAATTCGGATAGCATTTCGTGAATTTGTGGAAGGTGGGGATAAATTTTTCATAGAGCATCAGGCCGTAGCTACAGGCATGGGCGGCGATGACGGTGACGCCTTCGTCCAGCGCGGTGTGGAGCCGGTCTGGATCTCCAACTGATTGATCCTTGCCGATCAGGCTGAATTCA
>JABMDE010000069.1 GCA_015904055.1 Nitrospira sp.
ACCGCCGACGGCCCGAAGCGCTCGTTGAATCGTTCCGACCCCTTGTTGCATGGCACTCACCTCATCACCTCACAAACTACGGTTTCGTCACGGCAGGGGTATTTGCGGTCTTTCCGCCATCAGCCTTTCCCTTGCCCTTGTCCTTTTCTTTCTCGTCTTGCTGATCAGCCTGTTGCTCTAGCGCCTCAACTTTTGCGGCCAGCGCGCCGATCTGCTGCTCATTGCGCTTCAGCGTCTCGATCGGCTTGAACGGCGTCTCAGTTTTGACGTCCGGCTTCTTGCAGCACTCGTGAGGGTGCGGCGTGGTCTCAGGAAGCGCGGCCCAAAACAACAGACACATAAGGACGCCCAGACCAGTGATCCCCGTCAGGAATAATCCCTGGTCCCTGGGAACGCGCATGAGGTCCCAACGGACAATCTGCGCTTGATAATCACCGGGCGCCGCCGGCGCGGCAGCGGCAATATCGCACACAATACGGCCGATTGTCGATACCCCGATTGTCAACAGCACGATCAAGACTCCAAAAGCGATCGTCCCCCAGATCGTGACCTCAAGACCGATTCGCTCCGCAACCGGAAGCCCTGTGTTGAACAGGCTTCGCAAGCTTTCCGCTTGTGCAATCGAATGCGACGTGGACACGGCCGTCTCGGTGACAGCACTGACGACATACCACACGATAGGCAGCAGGACAGCTCCGGCTACCGCCGACTTCCACCAGATCGTGAACCCCAATCGCGCCGGCGGCTCCTTCCTGAATCGTTCAAGAAAATATGTGCTCCCCACTACGCCGAATGCCCAGATATCGATTGGGATCGAGGAAAGGAACAAAATCGGCAACCCGATGCCTTCCCCAAAATGCGAGCCGAGCCCCAATATAATGATCGGCATCGCCAGGATGGTCACGGAACTGGCGAGCAACATCAGAAACGCAATGCCCAGCCTGCCCTCAAACTGCATCAGTCCCATGGCAAAAAGCACCAAGGCCAACGCCAGCTTGATCGGCAATCCCGTCCAACAGGCAGGCCAGAGGACCCGGAGTCCTATCTGTGTTGGCGACAACGGTTCGCGTTCAGTAGCCATAGCTGTTCACCGTGGCGCCATCGCGCCACGTCTAATCGAGAAACTCCCGGTTAATCACCGAGGACACCGTGAATATGGCAATCATCGCCATGATAAAAATCCAGCTAATGAGGGCAATCGGGCGCTTGAAAATATTTCGTTCTGGATCCTTGTCAAAAAATGGAAGCGTGACGAGCAAGATCATAAAAATGACGGGCAACGCAACGGCCCCCATAAATTGCCCGAATTCCCCTGCAAATAGTTTCAAACGCAGCAATTGAAAATAGAAGAGGAAATACCATTCCGGTTCGGGATGGTATTCGCCAGGATCGGGGGTCGCCTCATCGAGGAGCACGACCGGCTCCCAAAATGCCAACCCGCAGATTGTCGCAAAGACCGCTGCCATCCCCACCATATCTTTCCAGATTTGCCGCGGGAAAAAGTAGTCGGTCTTGGCCTTGATCTCTTCCGGTGTTCCGCTGAACGGCCCGGCCGGCGCGGCGACGCGAAACAAAAACAGATGCAGCCCGGCCAGTGCCATCAGCGCCGCGGGCAGAATCATAACGTGAATGACGAAAAACCGGCTCAGCGTCATTTGCCCTGGAGTCGGCCCGCCCTTCAGAAACCGGGCCAAGAAATCACCCAGTACCGGAACCTTATCCACCATCTCGACGCCCACCGTCGTGGCCCAGTAGGCTCGCTGATCCCAGGGCAACAGGTACCCGGTAAATCCGAAACCGATCACGATTCCAAAGAGCGCCAACCCGACCAACCAGAGGAGCTCCCGTGGCGGCTTGTAGGCCCCCCAGAGAAACACCTGAGACATGTGGGCAATGACGCACACCACCATCGCGCTTGAACCCCAAAAGTGATAGCCCAGCAGAAACCATCCATAATCCACATCGTGAATGATGTACTGCGTGCTGGCATAGGCATGGTCGGCCGTCGGAACATAGTAAAACATGAGCAGGATACCGGTCAGGGCCTGCATGGCAAAGATAAAGAGCAAGATGGAGCCAAAGACATAGGCCCAACGAGAGCCGCCGGGAATCGGCTCATTGAGCATCTTGGCCTGCATTTCTTTCAGGCCGACACGCGCATCAAGAAACGCAACCAGCTTCTCGACGGTCGTGGGCTGAGCGCTGGGAATCGACGGCTGTTCCATTTAGACGATCCGAATTTGAGACTTGACCCCGGCCTTGAATTCCATATCCTTCTCGACGGTCGTGGGCTGAGCGCTGGGAATCGACGGCTGTTCCATTTAGACGATCCGAATTTGAGACTTGACCCCGGCCTTGAATTCCATATCGACGACTTCGACTTCGCCGCTTGCCGATACCCTGATTGGCAACGCATCGAGCGCACGTGGCGCAGGCCCATCGAGCACTTTCCCTGAAGCATCATAGATGCTCAAATGACAGGGGCAGAGAAACACTTGCCCCAACGTCTTATGTTGTCGCCACTTGAAGGCGCACCCCAGGTGCGGGCACTTTCCGGAAAATGCGATATAGGGAAAATTTTTCTTATTAGTCCAGATCAGCTTGCCGGCAGCATCACGAAACTCCTGATCTTTCCCCTGATACACCTTATCCAGCACTTCGGAACTCGCCTTCAAAACCCACACACTCTTTTCGACCTCGGATTCCGGCATGTAGGCTTCTTTGACCTTTTTCTTGTACTGAAACTGCACTCCAAGGTCATCCTGCTTGATCTTGCTGACATTGCCGACCTGAAGCCATTCGTTATCGAACGGCATATACATGGGCTTCATGAGGAAGCGCAGAATCGGATAAGCCATCGGCAGGCCGATCAGAAATCCGATGACATGCGTGAAGTTCATGAAGAACATCCGGCGCTTCACGTCCTTTTCGAGTGCGGGGAACGGCACCAACACTTCGCCCGGCGTCACGTGCAGATTATCTTCGAGGTGCGAGATTTCAACCTCGTGCGTGGTCACATACTCATCCCGCTTGAACGGCGGTAAGGCGGCAATGTCGGAGGAGGGCGCGCACAGCTCAACCAGATCGTCCATGACGGCCTGGACTTGTCCCATCCCGACCTGCCGCTCGCCGCTGCCATTCATGGACACGACGATGTGGCTGATCTCGTGGGACAACGGGTCAAGGACGACTTTCGTCACTTCACCGATATCGCGGTCCGTACAGCGAACCTTTGATTTCAGTTTGGGCTGCAGCATTATTTTTTCTTAATCGGCTTCGGCGTGATCGCCGATGGATTCTTACCGGCGAATGAATGGAGCCACGTCGCAAGGGCGGTCATTTCGCTGTCGCTCATCACGTCCTTGAATTTGTCCGGCATCCGGCCCTTCTCCCATTCCTTTTCGAATCCTTCAGCCATGAAACTCTTGGGGTCAAAAATTTTCTGTTTGATTTCTTCAACTGTCAGATAGGTACCGATGTTGTCCAGCTCGGGACCTCGCTTTTTCCCGCCATCGCCTCTCAACTTGTGGCAGTTGTAGCACTCTTGAAGCTGCCACTGCTCCTCCCCGACTTTCATGATATCCCCAGACGCCCCGCCCGGAGCAGGCACGGACGCTGTTACCGGAGCGGCTCCCCCCGGCTGCGCAACCGGCGCCACACTGCCCAGAGCCTTGATCCGTGCTTCCAGCTCTTTTACTTTTTCGTCGAGTTCCTTTGCTCGCTGAATTACCTCGTCGGCCTTCCAGGGATCCAACGGATTACCAGACTTCGCGCTACTCAGAACCTTGGCGTTCTTTCCCTTTTCATCTTCAGGGTCGAATTGCGGCAAGAGCGACGCGCCGGCGACGTAGCCGACACAGAGAAGACCAAAGAACAGAAGAACGGAGAGAGCCGCGCCCCATCCGCTTTGCGGCTTCATCGACGGGATATCCAGCAGGAGAAACACAACCGTACCGACGACAGCATAGCTGAAAAACGCCCACTGGAAGACCGAAGGAAATCCCATGGCCTTCGCCGTGAACCAGAGACCACCACCGACCACGAGGCCGATGACGAGTTTGAACATCGCTTTCCCCATAAGAACTCCTCGTGTTTGGCCCGACCGGCTACTGATGCACGTTGTTGGAATGAACCGATGGGACCAATTCTTACTTGGTTCCGGCGGGAACGGGACTGCCCTCAGGCTCGCGACCTTTCAATTCAACCGGCCGGAGCGCGATGAATACGGCTACGCTCACGACAATGAAAAAGACGACGGTAATCCCCGTAATCAACCAGGCAGAATACGACAGCGTAGGCGTAAACGATTCTGCCGTGAAGTCCGGTATCAAGTTATACGTATGGAAAAATTTGCGCAGGAGCGACCGAACCGCCCCCATCAACCCCATCGCCCAAATGGAGGTGAAGGCTAAGAAAATGAGAACAAATTGAGAGACCCCATCGATCTTGCCCCACGCAATGGTCCCCTGCCTGATTGCTTTGCCATAGAGGATATAATTGATCGTGGTGGCAAACACGAGCGAGAAGATCGCGCCAAGCTTGGTCGGCATCTTTCCCAGAAAATCCCACGCTTCCGGCAACTTTAGCTCGTCCAGCATTCTAGCTTCTGTGGCCGCAAATCCGTTAGGGGTCAACCAGATTGCATCGCTCACCACCACCATCAAGAATCCAATTTTCATCACCGTATGCACCGAGACCGTCAGCGGAATGAACCGACCCAAAATAAACGGCGCCAGAGCCAACGGAATAAGAATGGCCAGCGACATCGGTTCGGGAATCCAATAGGTCGTCAACCCCCAAATCGCGACGGGAGGAAAGAGCACCATCACGATGGGAGCCAGGACAGTCATCCTGACCTGTTCGACTCCCTGGATACGCCTCAAACTAAGCCATACATAATAGTTGCATCCCAGAAACATCAGGCCGACGATCGCGCCCTGCATCTCGAAGAACATCGACATCTGCTCAACCATCATGTATTGGCAGAATGAAAAATCGTAGTCACACATCTGGTAGGCCAACAGCAGCCCGGTAAAAGGCTGAAGGAGCATTGCCCCCACCGCAATCAAGTTTCCAGCAAACCCCATCCAGTCGTAATAGGCCCGCTCTTCCTGATTTTTTGCCCCCATATGCATGTAGGCGGCAATCAGACCCACCACGAACCCCCCGAACGCAATGTTCCCGTCGATCCGATGAATGTTCATCGGCATCCAGCTCGCGTTGGCAATTTTGTCCCACAAGGTCGCCGCGGCCAGAGCCTCCATCGGCGAAATCCCTTCTTCCTTCACGGGCGTATTCATGAACGATGTCGGACCATTGATCGCGAACATCGTGGCCATGCAGAGCAGATTCAACAGCACGCCAAGGGCGATATGCCGCCCCTTCTTCTCACCCTTCCAGGCATCCCAGGTGTAGAAGTACGCGTATAACGCGATTGTCCCAAGAATGAACATGAGCGGGTAAATCACCGCGAATACGAGATAGAATTGATTGATGAACCAGGTCGTAAACTGCGGGTAGGTCGCCAGAAGCACGAAAATAAACAGGCCACCGGTGAGAGCCGTCAGGCTGAACAGAATGACGGTGATCTTGGTGACCTCTTTGGCCATGCGATCGTACCGCAGATCCTGCTTGCGATACCCCAGCCACTCCGCCATCACGACAAAGATCGGAGCGCCAAGAATGAATGCACCAAGCAGCGTATGGAACTGGGCCACGATCCAGACTGCGGCTCGATTGCCCGTGTACGGGAAATCCACCGGAGGGGCGCCAGGTTCCTGCGCATAGACGCCAGACACACCCATCACACACAATGCGAGAAACGACACGAGAGTGACCAGATTACGCGTTGGTGTATTCACGATGCCTCGGCGCCTTAGCTTAAACGACCATCACTAAATTGCCCGCTTCACACTTACTTGATCCCAGCCGAGGCCACTGCGACGTTGCCGGCATCGACCCACTGCTTCTTCTCCTCATTCCATACCTTCCCTGAGAGCGCAAAGGTCCGCTCAAACAGTACCAGCTTCCAGATATCGTCTTCTGAAAGCTTGCTCTTCCAACCCTTCATCCTTGTATCAGGTACCCCCTCGGAAATGCGCCAAAACCACGCCGAGTCAGAATAAAGCTTCATACGCTCGCCGTTACGAAAATCTGTAGCGCCCGCCTTGACCGGCTTACCGTCTTTGCCATGGCAACTGGCACAATTTACGTCAGGGTTGGCCTCACCCATATAGATCTTCCGCCCCATTTCTACTTTCTCGGCATCCCCCCACCAATCTGAAGGCATATGCTTATCGGCATATGCAGCAGGAGTCTGGGGTGGAGGAACGATAGGCCTTTCTCCGCCATCCCCACCACAGCCAGTCAATACTCCCAGACTTACCAGCAGCGCCACACGAACAGTCGCCGACTTGATTTCCACTACAACCCCTCACTCCTGCATTGGCAGGCCTGCATCTACGAATGCTTCACACAAAAAAACGCTTCTACCGGGATGACGATATCCCCGCAAAAGCGTCAATGATTACGAACATTTGCACTTTTCTGCGCACGGGACCTCGCCTATGCCTCAACCAGTCCGGCGAGGAGCCCCGTCAGCCCCACGGACCGTCATCGGTGATTACGGCTTTCGTTTCCCCTGCGATTTCCCCTTGGCCCGTTCATATTTTTGCTGCGAACGGACGACTTTCATCCCGACGAATCCTCCGACCGCCGCTGCCACCGCCCCGACTCCCCACCAAAGCCAGGCAGGAGGAGCACTCGTGTCACAACTGGCCCCGAAATTCACTTTAAGCTTTCGCTCGGCCTCCAAGTCCTTGGGGTCAAACTGAATCGTATGGTTCTGCTGCTCTCCCTTCGCTTCTACCAGAAGCGGATCGCCTAAATTGTCGTTGTGGAGATGAAACGCAGCCTTATAATACCCATCCCCGTTTGTCTTGACGACCTGGCCGTAAGAAATCTTCGTATCTTTGACAAGAACCTCGGTATCTGCGACTCCCTTTCCATCCGCTCCACAGACATAGCCTTCAACTGTGAACCGATGGTCGGCTTCGTGGGTGGCCATGACCACGGATGGGAACAGGGCACTCTGCACTAAATAGCCTACGAGAGCGATCCGCCCGACCCTACTCCATCCATCACGTTTCAAACTGAATTGCATTCTTACCGGCCGCTCGCGAGCTCGACCCTCACAAAACTGTACGCCTCACTACGACGAGCACCTATAAGTTTAGGGCGCGATTTTCTAACATAGGCCCCCCTGATTGTCAACGACAGGAATGGGCGGCATTGAGCAGAAACTGATAGCGTTTCCTGGTAGTCTGAACCGATACCTAGGAGACCGAGGGAGAGGAGAAGAAACCACGCTTCAGAGGAGTCCGCGCATGCGCGCATCTTCTTCGACGCGAGCCGCCTCCACACGACGTTCAGACTCTTTTTTCGACGCCCAGGCCTCCCACGACTTGCCGTTTGCCGTATCTTCGCCGGTAAAAGCAATCGACGCAATCGACGCGTAGGCAATGGTGCGAGGAGAGGGATCATCCTGGGGGAAAAATTCGATGGAGGGAGGCTCACCGCTGGCGTGGCGGTTGAAGAGAAATCCCACGATGGACTCGCCCGACGTAAGCCCGAGCGTCACATCGCCACGGTAGTCGAATGCAAACTCAATGGCCTCCGCTCTTTCTTGTTCCGTAGCCGGTGTAAACTTACGGCCTTCAAGCGAGTCCGGCACACTGGAGGTATGGTTCTTTGTGTCAGTCATCTTGTAATCGTCGTTCGCGACAGATGTTTTGCAAAGCGCTGACAACCCTTGCAAGCGACGAAATACGAAGGGCTCTTCAGGGGCATCATCATCGCGAAGTAGGCATCAAGGTCAACTTTGCGGTGCGTGCAAAACCTGACACCGTGCCAAACGTATCACTCACTGCGGAAGGCTCATACCCGCAATGGACCATGCATTCGGCGCACTTCTCGTTTTTACTCGTGCCATAATTCTGCCACTCGGTGGTCTCCAGCAGTTCTTGGAAGGTTTTTGCATATCCCTCCTGTAAGAGATAGCAGGGCTTCTGCCAACCGAACACGTTGTACGTGGGATTCCCCCAAGGCGTGCACTGATATTCTTTTTTCCCCATCAGGAAATCCAGGAAGAGCGGCGACTGATTGAACTTCCACGATCCCTTCGGCCGGCTGAGGATCTTCGAGAACAACTCGTGGGTCTTGGCCTTCTTTAAGAAATGTTGTTTATCCGGAGCCTTTTGATAGCTATAGCCTGGAGAAATCATCATGCCTTCGACGCCGAGGGCCATCATTTCATCGAAGAACTGACGCACCCGATCCGGATTCGCATCGTCGAACAGCGTGGTATTCGTCGTCACACGATGACCCAGTCTCAAGGCTTCCTTGATCGCCTTGACGGCAACCTCGTACACCCCGTCTCGGCAGACGGCCAAATCATGCTCATTTTTCAATCCGTCCATGTGAACGCTGAAGGTCAGATACTGCGACGGCGTAAACTCTTTAAGTTTGCGCTCCAGCAAAATCGCATTGGTACAGACATAGAGATACCGTTTCTGCGCTACCAACCCCTCGACGATCCGCCCGATCTCCGGATGGATGAGCGGCTCACCGCCAGGCACTGCAACGATCGGCGCACCGCATTCCTCTGCCGCAGCCCAGCACTGCTCCGGAGTCAATCGCTTATCAAGAACATGGTCGGGATACTGGATCTTGCCACAGCCGGCACAAGCTAAATTGCAGCGGAACAATGGTTCGAGCATCAATACCAGGGGATACCGCTTGATGCCCTTCAGTTTCTTCGAGAGGACATAGCTGGCAACGGTATACATTTGAGATACGGGAACGGGCATTCCAGTCTCCTTCTGCTCAATCTGTAGCGTTAACGGCGGCGAATCCCCGCCGGACAAGAAGCTTACAAACGGCTCGGATTCTAACATCCCCGTCGGCACACGTCAATTTCCTTGCCAAGATACGAAACACAATACCCCGTAGATAGGCTGGCAGGACAACCGAGAGAGAACAGTATCTATCCCGCAGAGTCGAGCACGCTCTATGTTGTAGGGTCAGATGCTGGAGGTGCTTATCCGGTAGTGCGTATGAGGTCTGCCCTTCGACAGACTCAGGACAAGGTTCGCCGAAAGGCGAACCTTGGAGGCGCCGGGCGGGTTCGAACCGCCGCATCGCAGTTTTGCAGACTGCTCCCTTACCACTTGGGTACGGCGCCTCGCGAGGGCGGCATTATAGTCGATAGGTTCGACGGGCTAGCCCTTGCCGGCCATGCCGGACGATCCGGCAAGAAGCGACGGACACCCGCGTTGCGTACCTGCGCTTGCAAACAGCAGCCCGAATAACATCAGCATCGCAATGCCCAGATGGTGGTAGCTCTTCAGCGCCTCCCAATTGGCCCTGCCGACAACTTCATAATTCAATACCATCGTAAGCACGATGTAGGCGGCCAGCACGGCATACCCGGCGCGGCTCAACCCGGCGCTCGCTTGCGCCGCAGCCGCGACGACAATGAACGCCGCGGGTATCATCCAGACCAGATGCTGATCCCAGGTGATGGGCGAGAAGAAGAGCGCCAGCATCAAGGTTCCGGCGAAATCCCGCGCCCACATGGGATCTCCAGGTCCTTCATACGTGCGCCGGCTGGACCAGGCAAAGAGGCCGAGCAGGCCAAGCCCGGTAACCCCGACGATTCCGTTTGCAACTGGCGACGACAGGTCCATCACCGGCTTGTATCCGGGATCCACCTGCCGAAGCCGATGCGTCTTCGGATACGTCACCAGGTACCGCAACATCGTGTGCCGGAGCGAGAGATTGGCCTTTTGTAATTCGTTTTCTTTCCGGCCTTCTGCTTGCCGATCCAGCACGGACAACACGGCATTCTGCGTCCATTCAACGTGATGTTCCCACCAACTCGTGGGCCCTATATACAGAACAGGCAGCACAATCCAGGCTACCGTGGCCAACACTGTATAGGTCGCAACACGCCACTGCCGCTTCCAGAGAAACAGGATCACGAACAGGGCCGGGGTGATTTTGAGGACGATGCCGAGCCCGACCAGGGCTGCGCCCAGCCGCTCTTTTCCAGTCCATATCGCATAGATCCCGCCGGTCAGAATGCCCAGCAACATGAGATGCGGCCCGCCGTCGTCGAGATCATTCAAGATGAATTGCAGCGTCAACGCCCCTGCGCCTACACCGAGCAGCAGAAGACGCCCGCCTGTTAACGCGTCGGCACCCAATAACATGCGGTGCATGAATCGGATGGTGAGGACTAAGCATCCGACAGCGACGGCATAGCGCAAGGCCAAACTTGGGTTTCTGTCCAGAACGAGCAAGGGCGCGAAGTAGATGCCGGTGGTCGGCAAATACATATAGCAATAATCATTGGCGTAGAGATATTCCCCTGAGAGAAAGCGCCTTCCGATCTCACGATGAATATCGATGTCTCGAAAGTGAAAGGACCGCCCGAATGAGATGATGTATCCGTGCACCACTGCGGCGATCACGAGGCCGAGGTTGAGCAGACGCGCAAAAAGAGGCGCCCTGAGGAACTCACCGATCCAATGGCCCATGGGTTTCCGATTCCTTCGTTCAATGCCCCAGAACCCGCTACCGCGAGGCCCTGCCGATCGTTTCTGTGAGATGGGAGGTCAGAGGAATGATGCGAGCGGAGAGAAACAACTTGTTCAACCGTACACTTACCGGCTAGGCAGTACTGGAATTTCCTTCCCGAGTGTCGAGGGCCTGTCCGACTCTGGATTGAGAGATTCCCACCCCTCTGTTGCGGCAGGGGCAACTGTCTCTCCGTTCCCTTCGGCTTCTTTTTCTTTGGCCAGCTGCTCCACTTCCACAATCAGCGTGTCCATCAATTCTTCTATCGGCACACTCCGGACAAGCTTGCCCTTCTTGAACAGAATCCCTTTACCCTCGCCGCCGGCGATGCCGATGTCGGCTTCCTTGCCCTCGCCGATGCCGTTGACCACACAGCCGAGCACTGACACATTCAACGGAGTTTTGATGTGGCCAAGTTTCTTTTCCAGCTCATTCGCCATGCGCACGACGTCAATCTCAACACGACCGCACGTGGGACAGGCGATCACATTGATCCCACGATGCCGCAACTCCAGCGATTTCAGAATCTCGAATCCAACCTTGACCTCTTCCACCGGATCAGCGGCAAGCGAAACCCGAAGCGTATCGCCGATCCCCTGAGCCAACAGATAGCCAAGCCCCATCGCCGATTTCACGGCACCGGTCATAGCCGTACCGGCTTCCGTAATGCCGATATGCAGCGGATAATCGGACTGCATCGCAAAGAGCCAGTAGGCATCGATGGCGTGCTTGACGTCGGACGCCTTAAGCGACACTTTCATGTTGGTGAAGCCGACATCTTCCAGCGCATGCACCGCGTTGAGCGCCGATTCGGAAAGCGCTTCCGGAGACGGCCATCCGTACTTATCTAACAGCGGCCGTTCGAGCGAACCTCCGTTGACACCGACTCGGATCGGAATGCCATGATCATTGACCGCTTTAATTACTTCTTCAACTTTCCACCAGGCGCCGATGTTGCCGGGATTGATCCGGACGCAGTCGACGACTGCCGCAGCTTTCAAAGCAAGACGGTAATCAAAGTGAATGTCCGCGATCAACGGCACCGTCATCGCCGCTTTGATCTGAGGGAGCACTGCGGCGGCTTCCTCATCCGGCACGGCCACCCGGATAATTTCACACCCGGCGGCCTCCAGCTGAAGAATCTGCTCGACGGTCTTTCCGACATCCCGCGTGTCGGTTGAGCACATCGACTGTACGGACACCGGCGCATCGCCGCCGACTTTGACCTTGCCGACCTGAACCTGCCGAGTTTTGCGTCTGGTAATGTGCATAGGAGCTGTTAGTACTTCTCAATCCGATTTTTCATTCACCACTCATGACCCTACATGTACCACTCGCGCTTCACACTCAGCTGCCCTGCTCGTCTCCAAGCGGGTGCTGGCTTCCCGACGCAACACCCGTAAACCGGCCCTTAGCCGGTGCCGGGGTGCTGCCGATGAGTTCCTTGACGCTCTGGTAAATTCCTTCGGCGGTCAACCCGTACCGCTCGCGCAGGAAGTCTTGCGGGCCCTGTTCGATATACCAATCCGGCAGCCCAATAACCTTCGTCGTCACATCGTTGACCCCGGCTTCGGATAGGGTTTCAAGCACCGCGGATCCAAACCCGCCCATTCTGCACCCTTCCTCAACGGTGACGACGTAACGCACCCGTTTCGCGACATCTGCAATGAGTGCCTGATCGAGCGGCTTCGCAAATCTGGCATTGACCACAGCCGTGGAGACACCTTCCTGACTGAGACGCTCGGCCGCCTGATGAGCTTGCCAGACCGACACCCCGATCGCGATAATCGCGACCTCCGTCCCATCCTTAATCAACTCTCCTTTGCCAATGGGCAATACCTGAGACGCCGCATCCATCGTCACTCCGAGGCTGACGCCACGCGGATATCGCACGGAAATCGGACCGTTGTACTGCACGGCAGTCTTCATCATATGCTGTAATTCGTTTTCATCTTTCGGCGCCATCACGACCATGTTGGG
>JABMDE010000007.1 GCA_015904055.1 Nitrospira sp.
CGAGAGGATTTGAACCTCCGACCCCTGCGTCCCGAACGCAGTGCGCTACCGGGCTGCGCTACGCCCCGACAAGAGCGAGAGAAACAGGAAACGGGAAAGGGATTGTCTTACAAGATGGGGGTAAAACGCAACCCATGGGCATCCGCCACACCCTGGCACGTGACAAGGCCGTCTTTCACGTTCACCCCTTTGGCCAACCCGGGATCGGCGCCGATCGCCCGATCGACCCCGTTTGAGGCAAGCCGGACCATATAGGGCAAGGTGGCATTGGTCAGCGCCAACGTCGATGTACGCGGCACAATGCCGGGCATATTGGCGACGCAATAATGGACCACCCCGTCGACAACATAGATCGGCTCAGAATGGGTCGTCGGCTTCGTCGTTTCAAAACAGCCCCCTTGATCCACAGAGACATCGACCACGACGGACCCGGGTTTCATCCGCGAAACCACGGCGCGCGAAACCATTTTGGGCGCTTTTGCACCGGGGACAAGCACGGCACCGATTACAAGATCCGCCTCACACACGGCCCGTTCAATGGCCGCCGGACTTGCCACGCATGTCACAAGACGGCCTCGATACAAATCGTCCAAGTACCGCAACCGCTCGACGTCAAGATTGATAACTGTGACCTGCGCCCCCATCCCCACGGCGATGCGAATCGCCGATGTCCCCACGACCCCGGCACCGAGCACCACCACCTTGCCCGACTCCACGCCCGGCACCCCGTGCAACAATACACCCCGGCCGCCATGTGTTTTCTCAAGATAATGCGCGCCGACCTGCACCGACATTCGCCCGGCAATTTCGCTCATGGGTTTGAGCATCGGCAGGCTGCCGTTTTGGGCCTCCGTCGTTTCGTAGGCAATCGCGGTGACCTTCTTCTCCAACAGCACCCTCGTCAGATCGGGAAACGCCGCCAAATGCAGATAGGTGAACAGGATCTGGCCCGGGCGAAACAGATGACATTCGGCAAGCAACGGTTCTTTCACCTTCACAATCAAGCCGGCCTTCTCAAACACGTCCTCCTTCGATCCGGCGATTGAAGCCCCGGCCTTGCGATATTCGTCGTCGGCAAACCCGCTGCCTTGCCCGGCACTCGGCTCGACCCACACCTCATGTCCGGCACGGCACAATGCCGATGCGCCCTCCGGCGTCAAGCTGACGCGATACTCATGATCTTTGATTTCTCTGGGAACACCGATAATCATGCGGCACCTATTGAGCAGGCCTGAGCGGTTGGCCGGTTGCCACTTCGTACGCTTCCGCCAACGTCGACACTTCCGTGACTTTAATGGATCGTGCCATTCCTTTATCCGTAATAGCAAATGTTTGCTGGCCGGCCGGCAACAGCAACTCATGAAATTGCGGGAGCAGGCGACACCCCTCGATCTTATGTTCCAACCCCCCTACCGGACCGATAACGAGATGTTCATCCATCGTTCCCGAAAAGCATACATCCGACCTCAAGGAGTCTCCCAGTAACGCCGATGTCACCGCAACCGCCCATGCGGCTCCCGCGCTCGGCCCATCCACACGCATTCCGCTATGAAACGATCCGGCAACCATGGGCATCGTCAATTGCACGGTAAGAAAACGCGGGTCATACTGAGTCGCCTTGGCAGCCGCCATGACAGCCACCGCGAGTGCCTGCCGCGCTTCTTCCATAAAATGATGGTCCGTCGAGAGAGAGGGGCCATTGCCCGCCGGCCGATAACTCACATCCACCTGCAAAATTTGGATATCACCCTTATTAGGGATATTCCAGCCCTTAGCACGCATCCCGGGAGAAAGATCGCGATAGCTCAACGCTGGAATTGACCGCGATGCCGACGCAAAGGGCCGTGAAGAAAGTACCGGCCCTGCCATCATGCCGGGGGCAGGAGTTCGAGCCGCCGGCCCGGAGCTTGGCTGGAGCTCGGCTGAACCACGTTGAGCCGGAAATCGGGTGGACTGAAGTTCAGATGCGGTCTCGATCTCACGACACCCCGGCCCTCCCCCATCTTGGAAGAGCACGGTTCCATCCGGTTGTGCGCACTTCCAGAGGCCGGCCTGGCTACTCCCGGCCATACAGAATGCTGCCCACAGCATACAGGCAACTACCCCTGAGACCTGGCCCCTCATGCTCGATCGTTCCATCATCTCTCAGAACTATAGCAGAGCGTGTTACACAACTGGACACCTGAAAAACCCCTGGTGTAAGATGCGCGCGCTCGTGTCGATCCAACGGAATGGCAAGGAGAGAACAATGGACACTGGAATCTGTCAGGCCTGTGGCGCTTCCGGCGGCCCGCTGATGAAGTTTTCACTGGGTAAGGACTTCTTCGGCCGCCCCTATGACCGTCTGTCCCCGTCCTCTGATCAAAGCCCCAAATGGTATTGCGCAGCATGTTCGATGCACAAAAACTTACAGCGAGACTTCCGTGATATCCGCACCGAATACGACAAACTGAGCGCGGGCCAGGGATCAGAACTCGCAAAAGGTGACGAGTTTCTCCGCGCCTCCGTCCGGCTGCGGGAAATCATGACTATTCTGGGCGCCACACAGGAACCATCGACGCTGCTCGCAGGGCGAGAGGTCCAACTGTTAATGGAGCGTCTCAATACGGCTACGATGCCGGCCTAACACCACTGCCTATGCCGCCATTTCAACGTCATATCTTTATCTGCACCAACCAGCGGCCCAAGGACGATCCACGCGGCTGCTGCGCGAACCTGGGTTCAGAAAAGCTCCATGCACATTTCAAGAGTGAAACAAAACGGCTGAATCTCAAAGGGGCCGTCCGCGCCAACAAGGCTGGATGCCTCGACCATTGCGAAATGGGACCCAGCGTTGTCATCTATCCGGAAGGAGTCTGGTACTGGGTGGGGACAGAAGCCGATGTGACCGAAATCATGGAACGGCATGTCATCAAGGGCGAGATCGTAACCCGATTACTCATGCCGGACCATCCGGCACCTGACTCGCTCGTTTCACTGAAGAAACCCTGACATCCTAGAGTCATCGAATCCAATGGCAACTGAAGACAAATGGAAGGCCAACTTCGAAAAGGTGGCCTTCACGAAACAGTTTCCGGGACTGCTGTTGGAGTGGCACGGCTGCCAGGGAAAAACCGTTGAAGCCGTCACCCCCCTGACAGGCAAACAGGGCGCCGTTGTCATCACATTCACCGACGGAACGTTTGTTGTCGGGCCGCCCTTGGCACCTGAAGCCTGGGAACTGGGCCAAGCCCTCATAGATGCCAGAACGCACCTGGAACCCAGACATCACGACGCCTATAAGGAGTATGATCGTCTGGCGCAGAAGGACAAGGATGCGCTCCGCTCGGCCAGACTGGAAAAAATTATCGGCGCGATTCAGAATAATATCGACGCGATTCCCGAATTGAAAGACCGTCTAAAAACCCTCGTACAGGAGTGGAAGTGAGCAGCCTCCCCAACAAGAATATGTTTGAGATCTTTTCGCAAGGTCTCTTTGAAGGAGTCAAACCTATGATGATCATCCGCGATCACCTCATCCGCCACCCGGACCGTTGCATGCACCAGGCCATTTGTGTCCCCATTTGTCCGACCGGAGCCTGGCTCTCGACGCCTCCGTACAAATTCGACCCATCGCGCTGTCTGGAGAGCTGCCGGCTCTGCCTGGATGCCTGCCCGTCGCAAGCCATCTTCGGCGTCTTCAAGAAGGGCGACAAGCTGCTGGAGCCGCAGAAGAAGTAGGGAAGTGCGAGGGGGCCTGGCCGATCACCCGTGCTCGCCGACCGCGCACACAAGAATAGTCAGAACTCAAATTGCGGGCGGTGCTCGGTCAATACGCGCAGTGGCGATCAGCCAACCCCTCTCGCAGAGAGTAGAAAAAGATAGTTGGTATCTGACTACACATCTGGTCCACCCGCACGTACCTTCCCCGTCACGCGATCTGCTTTCGCAAATGCCCCCAGTAGGCTGTTCCGGAATAGCCGCAGGCGGCGGTGCCTATCTTTGTCTGCACCAACCAGCGCCCCAAGGACGATCCGCGCGGCTGCTGCGCGAACTTGGGTTCGGAAAAGCTCCACGCCCATTTCAAGAGTGAAACGAAACGGCTGAATCTCAAAGGGGCCGTCCGTGCGAACAAGGCTGGATGCCTCGACCATTGCGAGATGGGGCCCAGCGTCGTCATCTATCCGGAAGGGGTCTGGTACTGGGTGGGCACAGAAGCCGATGTGACCGAGATCATGGAACGGCATGTCATCAACGGCGAAATCGTGACTCGATTGCTCATGCCGGACCATCCGGCGCCTGACTTACTCGTTCCTCTTAAGAAACCCTGACATCGTAGAATCACCGAGTCCAATGGCAACTGAAGACAAATGGAAGGCCAACTTTGAAAAGGTGGCTTTCACGAAACAATTTCCAGGGCTGCTGCTGGAGTGGCACGGCTGCCAAGGGAAAACCGTTGAAGCAGTCACCCCCCTGACAGGGAAACAGGGTGCCGTTGTCGTGACATTCACCGACGGAACGTTTTTCGTCGGGCCACCCTTGGCTCCTGAAGCCTGGGAACTGGGCCAAGCCCTCATCGATGCCAGAAAATACCTGGAACCTAGGCATCAAGACGCCTATACGGAGTATGATCGGCTGGCACAGAAAGACAAGGATGCGCTCCGCTCGGCCAGGCTGGAAAAAATTATCGGCGCGATCCAGAATAATCTCGACGCGATTCCCGAATTGAAAGAGCGGCTGAAAGCCCTCGTACAGGAGTGGAAGTGAGCAGTCTCCCCAATAAGAATATGTTTGAGATCTTTTCGCAAGGTCTCTTTGAAGGAGTCAAACCCATGATGGTCATCCGCGATCACCTCATCCGCCACCCGGACCGCTGCACGCACCAGGCTATTTGCGTCCCTATCTGCCCGACCAGTGCCTGGCTCTCGACCCCCCCATACAAATTCGACCCATCGCGCTGCCTGGAGAGCTGCCGGCTCTGCCTGGATGCCTGTCCGTCGCAGGCCATCTTTGGCGTCTTCAAAAAAGGCGACAAGCTGTTGGAGCCGCAGAAAAAGACGGGGTAGCCTGGTAAGTTCCCGTTGCTCGCCGAGCCCCCACGATAATGCGGTGGTCGCTCGATGCGCGCAGTCGGGAACCAACCAGGCCACCCCTTAAAAAAATAGAGAGAAAAGAAAAAGCCTCTCAGATTCCGCCTTCCTTCCTCCTCTCATTGACTCAATTTCTACACTCCTTCGACGCACATCCGTTCTATCCACGGCATGATGAGGAAGGGAGGGAAATCAGAACAGGCACAGGCGCGGATCAGGCGATCTGCTTTCGCAGGTGCCCCCAGTAGGCTGTTCCGGAATAGCCACAGGCGGCGGTGCCGGTCGTCATGGCCATGATGCGGTAGACTGTGCTGCGCGGGATTTTCACCTTCACGGCGGGGTTCAGAAGATCCGAGGAATTCATCACCAGCTTCAACGACTCGCCCCCGGACAGAATCGGCCACATGCAGGATAGCCGAAGCCTCGTTTCATAACGCGGGATCGCCATCGTATAGAGCCACCCTTGGTCGAGATGCTCGGTGGCCATACGAACAAGCTTGCTCAGCACCGGCCTGAATTTCGCAAGATGTTGCTGATCCAACAAATCCCTCGGTGTGAGCCCCACCTCGGCGAGCATCGGCTCAGGAACATAGCACCGCCCCTTCTGAAGGTCGTGCGCGACATCTTTCACGATGTTCGTCAGTTGCAGGCCTTTCCCGAATCGCACACCGACTGCCGACATCTCTCTTACGTTCCACGACGCCAGCGCCTTCCGATGGCCACACATCAAATCCGTCCAAAACTCCCCCACACATCCGGCGACATAATACGTATAGCGGTCCAGATCATCGACCGTCTTCAGGGCCGTGAGATCCTCGGCAGTCTGTCCGGGGAAGGTGCTCAAATCCATTTCCATGCCCTGTGTGAGCGTGGTCATCAGCCGCTGAACCCGGCGCCGATCCTCTGGCGAAAAGTCCAGAAAAAGCCTGAAACACTGATCCAAACGTTCCAGCAGCACCCGCTCAGATGACTGCTGCTGGAGCGGCCCGATTGCACGCTGAATATCCTGCACCTGCCCCCAGACAATTTGATCACCGACGAACTGGCTTTTCAGCTGACTCAGAAAATCCAGGCGGCGATGCCGATCGATCAAGTCCGTATCGGCAATCGTATCGGCGGCACGCGCAAAGAGATAGACACATCTGGTCCACCCGCACGTACCTTCCCCGTCACGCGATCTGCTTTCGCAAATGCCCCCAGTAGGCTGTTCCGGAATAGCCGCAGGCGGCGGTGCCGGTCGTCATGGCCATAATACGGTAGACTGTGCTGCGCGGGATTTTCACCTTCACGGCAGGGTTCAGAAGATCCGGGGAATTCATCACCAGCTTCAACGACTCGCCCCCGGAAAGAATCGGCCACATGCAGGATAGCCGGAGCCTCGTTTCATAACGCGGAATCGCCATCGTATAGAGCCACCCCTGATCGAGATGCTCGGTGGCCATACGAACAAGCTTGCTCAGGACCGGCCTGAATTTCGCAAGATTCTGTGGATCCAACAAATCCCTCGGTGTGAGCCCCACCTCAACGAGCATCGGCTCAGGAATATAGCAGCGCCCCTTCTGCAGATCGTGGGCAATGTCTTTCACGATGTTCGTCAGTTGCAGGCCCTTCCCGAATCGCACACCCACTGCCGACATCTCTCTGACGTTCCACGAGGCCAGTGCCTGTCGATGACCACACATTAGATCCGTCCAAAACTCCCCCACACATCCGGCGACATAATAGGTGTAGCGGTCCAGCTCATCGACGGTCTTCAGAGCCGTGAGGTCCTCGACCGTCTGCCCAGGGAAGGTGCTTAAATCCATTTCCATTCCCTGTGTGAGCGTGGTCATCAGCCGCTGAACCCTGCGCCGATCCTCCGGCGAAAAATCCAGAAAGAGTCTGAAACACTGATCCAACCGTTCCAGCAGTACCCGCTCGGCTGACTGCTGCTGGAGCGGCCCGATTGCCCGCTGAATATCCTGCACCTGTCCCCAGACGATCTGATCACCGACGAACTGGCTTTTCAGCTGATTCAGAAAATCCAGGCGGCGATGCCGATCGATCAAATCCGTATCGGCAATCGTATCGGCGGCGCGAGCGAAGAGATAGGCGAGGCTGACTTGATCCCGGACATCCGCCGGCACCACGGCCAGCGTCGTATAGAACAACCGGGAAACTTGCTTGAGGAGATCGCGAAGCAACTCCTGTTTGGAAAGATCTGTACTCGTGATCACACCTACTCGACGTCGAGAATGCCTTCCATCCCCTTCTGCCGGTGACTCGGCAAGGGCCACAGCCGTTTATCGCAATAGATCGGAAATGTCCCCGGCTGGGTGGGTGTAAACGTGAACACCGACGTCTTGCCCGCACCGACCTCTTCCTGGACGGCAAGCGCATCAATGATGAAATTGTGCGGCGTCAGCATCGTGACACTCGTCAATGTCACTTCCACCGGTTTTCCAGCCCCGACGATCACATGGGACGGCCGAAAGGAATAACTGTCGAGAGTGACGCTCACCCGTTGGACTCCATCAGAACCTACCGGCACTCTCCACGGACTGCCAGGCGGCCCCGCATCGACGGCCAACACCTCCGCCGTGGGACACAGCACAAACCATCCCAATACAAAGAGACACAACGGCCTAGAATGCGTCATCAATGGGAAACTTCTAACAGGAAGATCGGGAAGGGGTCAATGTGGCTTCGGGAGCAAGACCTCTGCCACCTTGACTTTCGGCAACGCGGCCTTACTTGTATCGTCACCGGACGGATGTGTAAGACTTGTATCTCGATCAGACAGTTTGTGTATAATAAAGGCAACTCAGTGCTGTATCTCACCTGAGGCGAAGACTGGTCTTCAAGGAGGCGTTCGATGAAATGGATGAAGGGTATGGGGCTGTTGCTGATCTCCAACATTCTCATCATGCTCACACTGTCGCTCACCGTACCGATTGTGATCAACGTGGTCCTGCCGATGTTTGGAATCGACGTGCGAGGCTCGGTTGATCTGTCGACCTTGGTATGGGCGGCGATGTTCGGATTCGGCGGCGCATTCATCAGCTTGGCATTTTCGAAGCAGATGGCGCGTGCCATGCTCGATTGCCAGCAGATCACGCAACCCCGTTCACGGGCCGAACAGATTATCTATGGATCCGTGCAGGAAATCGCACAGCGGCTGCAAATCACCATGCCCGAAGTCTGGGTCTACGATGCGCCCGATCCCAACGCCTTCGCGACCGGTCCCAGCAAGAACAACTCCATGGTGGCGGTCTCCACCGGCCTCTTGCAGAATCTACGCGAAGATGAGGTCAAGGCCGTGCTCGCCCACGAAATGGGCCACGTCTACAACGGTGACATGTTTGCCACCACCGTGTTAGCCGGGCTGATGAATACCTTCGTTTACTATATCGCCATGTGGGTACGCCGCTTCTTCGCGGAACGGGATCAGGCCGCGCTAGATCTGTACTCGTCATCACACCTACTCGACGTTGAGAATGCCTTCCATTCCCTTCTCCCGGTGACTCGGCAAAGGCCACAGCCGCTTATCGCAATAGAACGGAAACGTCCCCGGCTGGGTGGGTGTAAACGTGAGCACTACCGTCTTGCCGGCACCGACCTCTTCCTTGACGGAAAGGGCATCAATGATGAAATTGTGCGGCGTCAGCATCGTGCCACTCGTCAATGTCACTTCCACCGGTTTTCCGGCTTCAACGATCACATGGGACGGCCGAAAAGTGTAGCTGTCGAGGATGACGCTCACCCGTTGGACTCCATTAGAACCTACCGGCACTCTCCATGGACTGCCAGGCGGCCCCGCGTCGACGGCCAACGCGTCCGCCGTGAGCCACAGCACAGACCATCCCAATAAAAAGAGAAGCAACGGCCTAGAATGCGTCATCAATGAGAAACTTCTAACAGGAAGATCGGGAAATGGTCAATGTGGCTTCGGGGTCACGGCCTCTGCCGCCTTGACTTTCAACATCACGGCCTTACTTGTATCGTCACCAGGGCGGATGTGTAAGACTTGTATCTCGATCAGGAAGTTTGTGTATAATAACGGCAACTCAGTGCTGTATCTCACCTGAGGCGAAGACTGGTCTTCAAGGAGGCGTTCGATGAAATGGATGAAGGGTATGGGTCTGTTGTTGATCTCCAACATTCTCATCATGCTCACACTGTCGCTGACCGTACCGATTGTGATCAACGTGATCCTACCGATGTTTGGAATCGACGTGCGAGGCTCGGTTGATCTGTCAACATTGGTCTGGGCCGCGATGTTTGGATTCGGTGGCGCGTTCATCAGCTTGGCATTCTCGAAACAGATGGCGCGCGCGATGCTCGATTGCCAGCAAATCACGCAACCCCGTTCGCGGGCCGAGCAGATTATCTATGGCTCCGTGCAGGAAATTGCCCAGCGGTTGCAGATCACGATGCCCGAAGTCTGGGTCTACGATGCTCCCGATCCCAACGCCTTCGCAACTGGCCCCAGCAAGAACAACTCCATGGTGGCGGTCTCCACCGGCCTCTTGCAGAACCTCCGGGAAGATGAGGTTAAAGCAGTGCTCGCCCATGAAATGGGGCACGTCTACAACGGCGATATGTTTGCCACCACCGTGTTAGCCGGGCTGATGAACACCTTCGTCTACTACATTGCCATGTGGGTACGCCGCTTCTTCGCGGAACGGGATCAGGCTGCGCTCGGATTCGGCTTGTCGTTCGTCATTCAGATCATCGTCAGCATCCTGGCGTCGATCGTGATCAGCTGGTTCTCACGCCAGCGCGAATACGGAGCCGATGCGTTTGCCGCCAAGGTATACGGGAAGGAGTCTATGATTTCGGCGCTCCGCGCGATCGATCGATGGGTCAGTCAGACCCAATTCCAGCACTCGACACAAGATGCGCTGGCGACCATGAAGATCTCCGGACAAGCGGGCGGGGTTATGAGTCTGTTTTCAACACACCCGCCGATCGAAGCGCGTATTGCAGCGTTAGAGCATCTCTAAGAACGGTTCTGCGTACGAAATGACGGCGGGAGAAACCTCCCGCCGTCGCGACTCCTGCGATTCCCCCTCATCCTTTCCGAACAAACGAGATATGGGCTCGATATTCTTGGATGGCTGCGCCAAGTGCGGCTGAACCCATCGGAATGTTGGCGTCGAGCGTGTCCTCGATAGCCGGATCATCGATCTCGACATCATACCGATCCTGAACATTCGTCCTCACCGGACCAGCCGTGATTTCTCTGGGCATGAAGATTTCCTTCCACACTTCCTTTTCCACCAGACACACGTCCCGGAATCGTTCATAGAGCAAGGCCAGTTTCTCCGAATCAGTCACCTTGACGCGAGAGTCCATGTCCACATTCCTCCGATCTATCTATTCGTAAAGTTGCAGTCACCTCGGTTGCGCCGGTGTGCGCAATGAAGCTGCCTCAGTGACAGTGAAACGCATTGTTCCAACTTGATTCGCAGCATGAAACGGCTGTTGCCCCAACGGGGCGATAAACAGCTTCGCCACATACTGGCCCGGCTCCCACCGTACCCCGAACTTTTTCATTTCGAGATATCCATACCGTTCATGGCCCGGCACTTCCAGCACATCCTTTCCCACGCCCTCATGGCTCAACGATCCTCCGGACTGTTCGCGAAACCATTGCACCGCGAATTGCGCAGGATCTTCGAGCGGAGCCACTTCGAACACAATGTACACAACCGGCGTCTCTGCCGAGAAAACGGCGCCAGGCTCGACCGGTCTCAGTCTGGGGTCCTGGGTATACCATCCTGTTCGCCCAAAGGTATCCCATTCGATCTCATACCCTTTTGCCATTGTAATCCAGGTGAACAGCGACTGCGGCACCCCCTTCTGTTGCTC
>JABMDE010000070.1:0-3413 GCA_015904055.1 Nitrospira sp.
CTATGTCCGCACCGGAACGCCGGAGTATATTCGGATGATCGAGGTCGGGTCGCTCCGCACGTTCGGCGGCCACAGCACCATGATCTCCTCATTCTTCGCAGCGTTCGCGTCTTCTTTGATGTACATTCTGTGGTGGCAGTTCGGGAAGTTTTTCTGCACATCCTACTTCTACCTGACGGATGACAGGCAAAAAACCACGAAGGTGCATGACGTGTTCGCCTATGCCACATTAGCGCATGCTGATAAGGCCAAAACGTCTGGGGGAAAAGTATGAACGCCAAGCACGTCATGAAACTGAGCCGGACTGGTTTCGCGTACGAAGTCGGCCGATGGTAGGCTAAGCCATGTAGACGCAGGAAGCTTACGGGTCATCGGGTTGATCGTGAAGAGGGATGGTCGGATGAATGAAGAAAGATGAAGGCAGCCTGTAGAGAGTGGACTGTCATCGGATTGTGTAGAAAGCTACGAGGGAAACCATGAATCCTAGAGTCAAGGACCTTCTATTTTGGGGGACGATTGGCCTGTTCATCATGGCGCTTTTTACTCTGTTCAGCGCGCCGCCGGCTCCGGAGGAAAATATTATCTTCAGTGATTTTATGGCGAGGCTCGATAAGGGTGAATTGGAAAAGGTCATTATTCAAGGCAACAACATTAACGGACAGTTGAAGGATAAAACCAGGATCCGCACCTATTCGGCCGACGACCCTGCGATGGTGAACGCATTGCGAGAGAAGAGTGTCCAGATCGAAGTGAAGCCGCCGGATGCAAGCCCCTGGTACGTCACCTTAATCGTGACGTTGGGTCCATTTGTCCTCTTTCTCGGCGTTTGGATCTTCTTCATGCGCCGGATGCAGGCTGGAGGCAATAGCGCTTTGTCGTTCGGGAAAAGCCGTGCTCGGATGCTGACGGAAGAACGGAAAAAAGTTACGTTCGCCGATGTGGCCGGCGTTGATGAAGCCAAAGCCGACGTGCATGAAATCGTCGAGTTTCTGAAGGATCCACGGAAATTCCAGAAACTCGGGGGACGCATTCCCAAAGGAGTGCTGGTGGTGGGTCCCCCGGGCACGGGCAAAACATTGCTGGCCAAGGCGGTGGCCGGCGAAGCGGGAGTGCCGTTTTTCAGCATCAGCGGGTCTGATTTCGTTGAAATGTTCGTGGGGGTCGGGGCGTCGCGCGTGCGGGATTTGTTCGAGCAGGGGAAAAAGCATGCGCCCTGCATCATCTTTATCGATGAAATCGATGCGGTCGGGCGCCTGCGAGGGGCAGGGCTCGGAGGCGGCAATGATGAACGGGAACAAACGTTGAATCAGCTGCTCGTCGAAATGGACGGATTTGAGACGACCGAGGGGGTCATTCTCGTTGCGGCGACGAATCGTCCGGATGTCCTCGACCCTGCATTGTTGAGGCCGGGCCGCTTTGATCGGCAGGTGATGGTCAATCTCCCCGATCTGCGCGGTCGTTCCGAGATACTGAAAGTCCATACAAAGAAAGTGCCGGTTGCAGTCAGTGTGGAGCTGGACAAAGTCGCACGTGGCACCCCAGGCTTTTCGGGCGCCGATTTGGAAAATCTGGTGAATGAGGCGGCTCTGTGGGCGGCGCGCCAGAACAAGAAGCAAGTGGACATGGCAGATTTCGAGATGGCGAAGGACAAGATTCTGATGGGCGCGGAACGGAAGAGCATGATGCTCACCGATGAGGAAAAGAGGGTCACGGCCTATCACGAGGCGGGGCATGCTCTGATGGCGAGGTTATTGCCGGGCACGGACCCGGTGCACAAAGTAACGATCATTCCCAGAGGACGGGCGCTCGGCGTCACGATTCAGTTGCCGACCGAGGACCGGCACAGTTATTCCAGGGAGTATCTGTCCAATCGGTTGGCCGTGCTCATGGGTGGGCGAGTTGCCGAAGAACTCGTGTTCGAACACGTCACGACCGGGGCCGGTAATGATTTGGAGCGAGCCACGGATCTGGCGCGCAAGATGGTGTGTGAATGGGGGATGAGCGACAAATTAGGGCCGTTGACATTCGGACAGCAGGGGAGCTCTGGTTTCTTGGGCCGTGACGGTTCGGCCAGGCGGGAGGTCAGCGATCAGATGGCGCAGGAGATCGATTCGGAGATCAAACGTGTTGTGATGGAAAATTACGAACGGACGAAGCATGTGTTGACCGAACAGATGGCCAGCTTGAGGGCGCTGGCCGAAGCACTGTTTGAAAAAGAAGTGCTGGATGCGCTGGATATCGAGCAGATTCTTATGCAGCCATCCGCTCAGGCAGTTCATGCCTAGGCGCCATTCACTCTGAATTGGCAGGGCGGCCTTCGAAGGAAGACCGCCCTGCCGCATGTTTATCCCCTTCTATCGATTCTTGTCGCTCCCACCGGGCTATGTTAGAGTCCATCCTCGTTTTTGAGCGGAGAGAGGCTCGGGTTCGGGGATGAGCAAGACCTACGATCACCACGCTGTTGAATCGAAGTGGCAGGCCTACTGGGAAGCGCATCGCCCATTTCGGGCGATAGACGACCCCGCCAAGCCAAAATTCTATTGTCTCGACATGTTTCCCTATCCGTCCGGCTCCGGACTCCATGTCGGCCATCTCGAAGGCTATACGGCGACCGACATCGTGTCCCGCTACAAGCGGATGCGAGGGTTCAACGTGCTGCATCCGATGGGCTGGGATGCGTTCGGTCTGCCTGCGGAACAATACGCGGTGAAGACGGGTATTCACCCGGCGATCACGACCGACCAGAACATCGCGACATTTAAGCGCCAAATGAAACGGGTGGGACTGTCCTACGACTGGGATCGGGAACTCAGCACCACCGACCCTGACTACTATCGCTGGACGCAATGGATTTTCTTGAAACTGTTCGAGCGGGGATTGGCCTATGTCGCCGAAGTGCCGGTCAATTGGTGCCCCGCGCTCGGTACGGTGCTGGCTAATGAAGAAATCGTCGACGGCAAGAGCGAGGTTGGTGGTTTTGATGTCGTCCGCAAACCGATGCGGCAATGGGTGCTCAAGATTACCGCCTATGCCGATCGCCTGCTCGAAGATCTGAAGCTGGTCGAATGGCCGGCGAGCACGTTGGAGATGCAGAAGAATTGGATCGGGCGTTCCATTGGTGCGGAAGTCGATTTCTCCTTGTCTGGGACCAAAGGCACCATCCGTGTGTTCACGACCAGGCCCGATACGCTATTCGGCGCTACCTATATGGTGCTTGCTCCCGAGCATCCGTTGGTCGATGTCGTCACGACGGGCGGGCAAAAATCCGCCGTTCAAGCCTATCGTGAGGCGGCAGCGACCAAGAGCGATCTGCAACGGCAAGAACTCGACAAGGACAAGACCGGAGTGTTTACCGGCGGCTACGCCGTCAATCCCGTCAACGGTGAACAGCTACCCATCTGGATCGCCGATTA
>JABMDE010000070.1:3533-11330 GCA_015904055.1 Nitrospira sp.
TTCGGACAGCAGGGGAGCCCTGTTTTCTTGGGTCGTGACGTGTCGGCCAGGCGGGATGTCAGCGATCAGATGGCGCAGGAGATCGATTCGGAGATCAAGCGCGTCGTGATGGAGAATTACGAACGGACCAAGCGCGCATTATCGGAGCACATGGCTGGCTTGAAGGCACTGGCTGAGGCGCTGATAGAGAAAGAAGTCCTGGATGGGTTGGATGTCGACCAGATTCTGACGCAGTCGTCCGCACAGCCTGCCGGCTAACACGCGGGAAAAGATGTCGCTCGTCCCCGATACATGACGCCTGCGACTCTGGGGGTGCCTGGAAGCAGGAAACGATCCAGATGAGCGATCCTCAGACCGGCTTGGATAATAAGCTGGTCGATTGGCCGGTTGAGGTGACAACCACAGCCGATCACATTCTGAATGGGATTCAGCCGATCCTGCCAGGCAGCGAGGGGTCGATCGTCGCTCCGGCCATGTTCGAGAAACAGCAACGTGCCTTCCGGCTTGAGGACGCGCGCGATCTCCCGTAAGGCCTGTACCGGGTCAGGAATCGTACAGAGTGTCCAGGTGCTGACGACCCTATCGAACTGCTGATTGGCATAGGGCAGGGCCTCGGCCGTGACCTGCGTGGTTCGGACAGGAAAAGAGACCATCGCAATTCGCTTACGGACTCTGTCGGGCAGAAGATCAGCGGGATCTACGACGGAGAGGGTTGAGACACTCGCAGGATAGTGAGCCAGATTGAGCCCGGTTCCGAATCCGATTTCCAAGACCTCCCCGCGTGTATCTTGCAGCAGATCAGCCCGCAGCCGCTGAAAAGCCTGGCGACTCATCACCCAATCCATCAGCCGAGGGAAAATATGCCGACTGTAGAGCCCCATCGTTGCGTGCAGTATAGCAAAGAGCATCTCAGGCATGGTCTGCAAATCTTGTTGCGCCCGAGAGGTCTATGTTAGATTCGCACGTTCGCTGAATGCCCTCCGCGCATGATCCATGAGCAAGACCTACGATCACCACGCCGTTGAATCGAAGTGGCAGGCCTACTGGGAAGAGCATCGCCCATTTCGGGCGATGGACGACTCATCCAAGCCCAAATTCTATTGTCTCGACATGTTTCCCTATCCGTCCGGATCCGGACTCCATGTCGGCCATCTCGAAGGCTATACGGCGACGGACATCGTATCCCGCTACAAGCGGATGCGCGGATTCAACGTACTGCATCCGATGGGCTGGGATGCGTTCGGCCTGCCGGCTGAACAGTATGCGGTGAAGACGGGTATTCACCCTGCCATCACGACCGCCCAGAATATCGCGACATTTAAACGTCAAATGAAACGGGTGGGACTGTCCTACGACTGGGATCGGGAACTCAGCACCACCGACCCCGACTACTATCGCTGGACACAATGGATTTTCTTGAAACTGTTCGAGCGGGGGTTGGCCTATGTCGCTGAAGTGCCGGTCAATTGGTGCCCCGCGCTCGGCACAGTGCTGGCTAACGAAGAAATCGTCGACGGCAAGAGCGAGGTCGGTGGGTTTGATGTCGTCCGTAAACCGATGCGGCAATGGGTGCTCAAGATTACCGCGTATGCCGATCGTCTGCTTGAAGATCTGAAGCTGGTTGAATGGCCGGCGAGCACGTTGGAGATGCAGAAGAATTGGATCGGGCGTTCCATCGGCGCAGAAGTAGAGTTCACACTGTCTGGGACCAAGGGAATCATCCGCGTGTTTACGACCAGGCCCGATACACTGTTCGGTGCCACCTACATGGTGCTCGCCCCAGAGCATCCGTTGGTCGATGTCGTCACGACGGGCGGGCAAAAATCCGCCGTCCAAGCCTATCGTGAAGCAGCGGCGACCAAGAGCGATCTGCAACGGCAAGAGCTCGACAAGGATAAGACCGGAGTGTTTACCGGCGGCTACGCCGTCAATCCCGTCAACGGTGAGCAATTACCGATTTGGATCGCCGATTATGTGCTGATGAGCTATGGCACCGGAGCCATTATGGCGGTTCCGGCGCATGACGAGCGGGACTGGGCGTTTGCCCGTCGATATCAGCTGCCGATTCGGGAGGTGATTGCCGGCGGGACTGTCGCCGACGCGGCCTTTACCGATACAGAGCGCGGCACCGTCGTAAACTCGAGGACTACAGACGGTGCACTATCCATCGATGGGCTGAAGCCATCCGAGGCCATCCCGAAAATGACGGATTGGCTGACCAAGCAGGGGAAGGGCGCCAGAGCGGTCAATTATAAGCTTCGTGATTGGCTGTTCGCCCGGCAACGGTATTGGGGCGAGCCGTTTCCGATCAATTGGGTAGAGGGAGAGCCAGGCCCGATTCCTGAAGAGCAGCTGCCGTTGATCCTGCCGGAGACGAGCAACTTTAAGCCGTCCGGAACGGGGGAAAGTCCGCTGGCGAATTTGGAGGAGTGGCTGGTGACAACCGATGCGGCGACAGGCAAGCCGGCCCGCCGTGAAACCAATACCATGCCGCAATGGGCCGGGTCCTGCTGGTATTACCTCCGGTTTATCGATCCGAACAACCGGACACAGCTTGTTGATCCCGCTAAAGAACGCTATTGGATGCCGGTGGATCTGTACATCGGCGGCAGTGAACATGCGGTGTTGCATCTTTTGTATTCCCGTTTCTGGCACAAGGTCCTCTTTGATATCGGCCTGGTGAGCACGCCGGAGCCGTTCAAGAAGCTGGTCCATCAGGGGATCGTGCTCGGCGAAGACAACCAGAAAATGTCCAAGTCGCGCGGCAACGTCGTGAATCCGGACGAGATCATGGACCAGTTCGGCGCAGACGCCGTGCGGCACGGCTTCGCGCAAGAACGTCTTGGCCTCATCCGTCTTTTTCTCAGCCACGGCAGACTGGACTTTTTTCACCACCGTCTTTACGGTGTTCATCGTTGAGCGGTTCCGTTCACGCCGGTGTTCGGCTTGGCGGGCGCTTCGAATCGTAGATTTGTGAATCACAGGCATTGTCTATTCCTCCAGAAGGAAAGATGCCTTGTATCATAGGGGCTTGTGAATCGTCAAGGATCAGGGCCTGGAACAGGAGATATGTTATGTCAAAACTCGTGGCGCGTGACCGCTTGATCTTTGCGCTGGACGTGCCGTCTGCCGAGGAGGCGGAGCGGATGCTGGATCGCCTCCAGGGCCAGGTTTCTTTCGTCAAGGTCGGGCTGGAGCTCTATACCGCGGCGGGACCGGATATGGTGAAGCGGGTGGTCGAGCGGGGGATGCGGGTGTTTCTTGATCTGAAGTTCCTGGATATCGAGGAAACCGTTCGCCGCGCAACGGCGCGGGTGGCGGCGATGGGTGTCGATTTTCTTACGGTCCATGCCAACCGGAAGGCGCTCACGGCGGCGGTGCAGGGCCGGGAGGGATCGTCGCTCAAGCTGCTGGCCGTCACGGTACTCACGAATTTCGACGGCCAAGATTTGCGTGATATGGGCATTCAGCGGACCGTCCAGGATCTGGTGGCGGCCAGGGCGCTGCTTGCTTCGGAGGTCGGTTGCGACGGAGTCGTGGCATCCGGTGAAGAACCGGAGGCCATCCGGAAGAAGGTCGGGCCTCGCTTCGTGATCGTGACGCCGGGGGTCAGACCTGCCGGTAAGGGAGTCGACGATCATGCGAGGGCAACCACCCCGACACAGACGATCGCCGCAGGGGCCGATTACCTGGTTGTCGGTCGGCCGATCCGTGATGCAGCCGATCCTGCTGCCGCTGCTGCCGACATTGTGGCCGAGATGCAAACGGCTTTCGATGCACGGGGGTAGGAGACGCTCATCGTCAACCGTCATGCGCGGGAGAAGGTCAGGACAAAACCATTTACGTTTCACCGTTCACGTGTAATGCTTCAGGGGGCCATTGGTTGCGGCGATGAGCCCCCCTTTGTTAAGATTCCCCTTCTTCGCTTGCTTGTGCACATGGTGGGTGTAGCTCAGTTGGTTAGAGCGCCGGATTGTGGATCCGGAGGTCGCGGGTTCGAAACCCGTCATCCACCCCATTGCTTGTTCTGATCCTTGCCTGTATTCCCTGTACATTGATCCCACTGTAGGAGTTGCCCTTTCTGTCCGCGTGATTTCTCATGGGGAAAGGGGTAAGCTGCGGCGCATATTCTGTGCGCTGTTTTGGGGCTGGTCATGATCTCCATGACGCGCAGGTAAGAAGGTTCTGACGGAGTATTTCCCGTGCTTGGTATTTGCGATCCCTTACTGGCCCTTTCGTCCATGCTGCTTGGCGGCGCGGCTGCCTACGTCATTCTCAGTATCGCCGAGCGAATGCGCGCAGCCGATCAAGGACACCTCAAGTGGCGGTGGCTGTCTATCGGCGGGGTGGCCGCCGGTCTTGAAATATGGGCGATCCACTTCATTGGGAACCTGGCATTCTGTCCGCCGGCTCCGGGCGCCGAGGATTACGTGTTCACGATTCTGTCCATTGTTTTTGCGGGGGTGGCAGGTGCCGTGGCGGTGTATTTGATCGGTAGCCCTGGCCAGAGTCAAACACAACTGGTCTTAGGTGGGTTGGTGATGGGTGTCTGCCTCAGCCTGACCCATTTCACCAGCGTCACGTCGATACACCAGTCGCTCAGTCTCCAATTTCGCGTCCTCCCATTTGCGCTCTCAATCGGGGTGATTGTGGGACTGGGGATCGTTGTCGTCTTGCTCGGTGCGTGGAACATCTCATATGGAGGCTGGAGGGTGACTGAAAAGGCCAGTGCGATGGGACTGGCCCTTTCCGGCGCCCACTTCGCCGGGATGATCCCGGCGTACGGCTCTATGGGGGTCACGATCGGTACGCCGCCGCCGGGGATCGAGGTTGACCTGCTTGCGATTGTCGCGGTGTCGCTCTCAACCCTCCTGGCTATTATCGACCGGCACGTGACGACGGCATCGGGTCTGGCCCGCGATGCACATGCGCTCATGATCGAGGCTATTGAAAGTGTTCCGCAATGGTTTTCCCTTTTCGACGCGGACGGCCGTCTGGTGATCTGCAACCGCAAGTATCGTGAAGTGGTATCCGGACCCGGTGTCCAAGTGCGCACCGGCGACTCGTTCGAATCGATTATTCGCCGTATTGCGGAGCGAGGCGAGATCCCTGCAGCCATCGGGAATATTGATTCCTGGGTGCACATGCGCCTCGATATGCACCGGAATCCCCAGGGGCCGTATATACAACACCAATCCAGTGGAGAGTGGATCCAGATTAATGAGCGGAGGACAAAAGATGGCGGGATCGTTGCGATCGCCACGGACATTACGGCCCTGAAAAATGCCGAACAGGCGGCGGAGGATGCCAAGGCACGGTTGGCTGATTCGTTGGCGTTGGTTGAGGCGGCGAAGGCCCGTATGCAGGAGGAGCTGAATGTCGGCCGGGATATTCAGAGGAGTATGCTGCCGAGCGTGTTTCCGGCCTTTCCGGATCGGAAGGAGATGGAACTCTATGCCGTGCTTGAACCGGCCATGGAGGTTGGGGGTGATCTCTACGATTTCTTTTTGGTCGATGACCATCGGCTGTGTTTTGTAATCGGCGATGTGTCGGGCAACGGGGTCCCGGCTGCGCTGTTCATGGCGATGACCAAAATCATGGTGAAGACCAGAGCGGCGTCGGATCCTTCGCCTGCCAGTATTGTCACCCATGTAAACGATGCGCTGAGTGCGGACAATGAGAGCTGTATGTTTGTCACGCTGTATCTAGGCATCTTGAATCTCCGCGACGGTACCTTGCTCACGACGAACGCGGGCCACAATCACCCCCTCTTGAAGCGACGGGATGGGCGGTTCGAGTGGCTGACGGCCCAAGATGGACCGCTTGTCGGTCCTATGCCGGGCATTGCGTTCAAGGAGAGCACGATCCAATTGGCTCCAGGCGATGAGCTTTTCTTCTACACTGATGGGGTGACCGAAGCGGATAACGCCCGGCGCGAACTGTTTGGCAACGATCGGTTGAAAACGGTTCTTGACCAATCCCAGGCAGGCTCGGTGGCTGATCGCATCAGTGCAGTCATGACCGCGGTCAAAACCTTTGCTGCTGACGCCTCGCAGGCGGACGATATCACCATGCTGGGGATCCGGTATTACGGTGTCGCCCCGTCTGATGTGGCGGCGGCAGTCTTTTGTCAAACGATACCCAATCAATTGGCGGCTATTCCCGTTCTGCAGGAGGCGTTTGAGCTGTATGTGGCGCAATGGGCCGGGGCCAAGCCCCTGATCCCCACGCTCAATATGGCGCTGGATGATCTGCTCAACAATGTCGTGCAGTATGCCTTCCCCAATGATCCGACAGAGCATCACATCGAGGTGCAAGGCGACGTGCGCGATGGGTGCGTGATCTTGACCATTACAGACGATGGCATCCCCTTCAATCCGTTGACAGTGGCGGCCCCGGATTTGTCGCTGTTGCTGCATGAGCGTGAGATCGGTGGCTTGGGGATTCACTTGGTGCGCTCTATGTTCGACGAGGTGTCGTACCATCGCGCCGTGGGACACAATGTCCTGACGGTGAAAAAGAGGTTGGTGAGCCCGCATGCTTCATGAGCACTTCTGCTGCAATCGCCGATCCGCTGTTCCGACAAGCCTGTGGCCGGCAGGCTCGCCCCTCGGACCCTCGACGTACTGCACGAGTACGCCTCAGGTCCTCCGGGCTCCGCGCGCCGGTCTCACAACGCGGCGTGGCGATTTCGCGACGAACTGTCATGAATATGCGGGCGAGCCGATGCGACCTCTCCTGCCAGTCGAACCGATATGGTCAGGATCAGAGCGTACGAAGCCGGGTGGTTCCGGCTGTGATCGGGCCAAGACCGGAGGAGAATGGAAATGACTGTCGTATCGCGCCAGAGCGGGTCCGTCATGATTGTCACTCCGCAGGGCCGGTTTGACACGAACGGCGGGCCTGAAGTCGAGCGTATCCTGGTAGATCACATCGAGCGCGGGGCTAGGCAGATTGTGCTGGATCTCTCTCAAATCGAGTATATTTCCTCGATTGGGCTGCGGGTGATTTTGAAAACGGCGATGGCCATGATTAAAAAAGGCGGAAGAGTGGTGCTCTGTGGGGGAAACGAGCACGTTCGTACAGTGTTTCAATTGAGCGGGGTGATGATTATGAGCCTCCATGCTCCTACGCTTGAAGAGGCCATTTCGAAGGCACAAGAGGTGGCCTAGCAGGATGCTGAAACAGTCCGCCAGCGGTGTTCTCGCATCTCTCCGAGGCTCAACGTACCGAAGCGTACGCTTCGCCTCTTCGCTCGCTGCGGCCTTGCTGGACGGCCATTTTGAGCATCCTGCGACTTTGACACCGTCCGCACCATTCGACGAGATTTCCAGGATGTTTTATGTCTAAACCGATGTTTCCCGCAGCCTGCTAGCACTCGATGCGATGTTATGGAGAGCGGGTATCTACTTTTCGAGATTTGGGTTACTGTAGGTGAGGAGATTTAAGCGGGCGTGCGAAGTGAATATCGTCGGATGATCTGCGGCATAGCTGCGACGAGGCGGCTGTTTCTGTCTTCTCGTTGATTCGTCGCTCAATTCAGACTGAGTGGCAATTTTTAATAAGGAAAGGAGCGCAACAATGGAGCAAGGAACCCGACACACGTTGATTGTGACCTCTCGGGAGAACGCAGGGGTTACCCGCGTCAGGATGCAGGGGAGTCTCTCCGCTACCACTGCCGAACAGGGGAACCAGGAAATGAAAAAGATTCTGGACCAGGGGGCGAAAAAGGTCGTCATCAATCTGGCTGATATCGACTATATCAGCAGCGGCGGCATACGGGTGCTCATTCTCACG
>JABMDE010000071.1:0-3829 GCA_015904055.1 Nitrospira sp.
GACCGTACGGGGCGTGGCGCAGAATATGAACGGCAAGAAGCTCGGCATCCTGCATTTCGACCGGCATGTGGACACGCAGGAGACCGATCTCGATGAACGCATGCATACCACACCCTGGTTTCATGCGACGAACATTCCCAACGTGCCGGCCAAGAATCTGGTGCAGATCGGCATCGGTGGGTGGCAATCGCCGCGGCCCGGTGTGAAGTCCGGCCGTGAACGACAGACCAGTATCATGACCGTGACGGACTGTGTGGAAATGGGCATTGAGAATGCTGCGAAGCAGGCGCTCGAAGTGGCGTTTAATGGTGTGGATGCGGTGTGGTTGAGTTTCGACGTGGATTGCCTGGATGCCGCCTTCGTGCCGGGCACCGGATGGCCGGAGCCGGGCGGGTTCTTGCCCCGTGAAGTGCTGAAGTTCCTCCAGATCATCGCCGACACGAAACCGCTGGCCGGCATGGAAATCGTGGAATGTTCACCACCCTACGACGCGGCGGAGATTACTAGTCTCATGGCCACCAGGGTGATCTGCGACGTGCTGGCCTGTCAGGTACGATCAGGACATCTGGGGGGACGGAAAAAGCGGTAACGATCAACCTCCGGCGAAGACCGGGCGAAATCCGGCCTCGGTGAGTATGTGGGCGATCGCATCACGCTGATCGCCTTGAATTTCGATCCGCCCCTCTTTGACCGTTCCTCCTGCTCCGCAGACCTTCTGCATCTGCTTGGCGAGGAGTTCTTTCTCCGCCCCCGACAAATCCTGTGACCACCGTGACGGTCTTCCCACCACGATGCGCCGTCTGGCGAAGGATATCCACGCGCCCACGATTCTTCTTGGGCGCGGCAGATACGGGAGCAGTGTGGTCAGAGGCAGATCGAGCAGGTGAAGCCACCGGCATTGGCGCTTGCTTCAGTGCGGCAAAGGGATTGGTCCATTTGATCGGCCCACCGTCGGTGGGAAGGTGTTTCTTGTCTTTCATGGGGGACCAACTGACATGGGCAAGCGGAGTTTGAGAATGCGGGGAACAGATTCATCAAGGAGGATCTTCACGCTGTCTTGCGAAGTTTGAGGAGGGTGGTCTTAGAGAATTCCAACACTTGCAGCGCCTGCTCGCGTGCCACCGTGGGGAAGTTGTCAAGAAATTCGTCCAGAGTCAGGCCGGCTTCAAGGTTACTGATCAATGCATCAACGGGCACACGTGTTCCTCGAAACACAGGAGTGTAATTGGCAAGCGATCGAGATCCTGTTGGTCAATGACGAGCGGCATGCAAGCAAGTGTACTCCACTGTATGCGCCATGAAAAGAGGGTGCCTCTGGAAAGAAACTTCGGCAGGATGTCGGCTGACTAGATTCTACCTGGGCTGGATCATCGGCAGTTCGCGTGATCCCTCGGCGGCTTGCTGAATCCGTAAGCGCTCAAGGCGTGAGGCTTCGAACACATTGTGGAGCATCTCGTCTGCCACCTGGGTCAGCTGCGCCGCCGCATCCTTCATGTCTGCGTGCTCGACCGCACGCGAAAGCACTTCGGCTTTGGTCGCGCCTTTCTTCTGGCCCATGAACGGTTTGAGGAGGAGATAGGCCACGTCTCGCAGCGGCATGTGCCGCAAGAAACGGCGGAGGAGCTGAAAGGTCTGGCGGGGGTAATGGAGGAGTTTATAAAGAAAGAGCTTTTTGATTCCTGCCTGTCGCACGCGATTGATCGTTTCGCCTGAGAGACAGGTCGGATCGACTTCTGAACATTTAAAATATTTGTACCAATCCGTGGATTCGTTCACCAGCCCACGTTTCACATATTCCTGCCACAAGGGTGTGCCCCGATAGACACAGAGCCGGTTGAACCCGAAGGTGTCGAGCGGGAGCGCCGACGCAAAGTCGAAGGTCGCCTCCATGTCCTCGACCGTTTCGTCGGGATTTCCTACCGTAAAGAATCCGTGGACGATTTCAATGCCGGCTTTCTTCGCATTCTTGACGGCGGTCGTGACCTGGTCCAGCGTCTGTTCCTTCTTCAGTCGATCGAGAATCTTCTGGCTACCACTCTCGATGCCGAACATCATGGCACGACAATTGGCCTTCGCCATGGCTGGGAAGAGATGCTGGGCGACGGAGTCCACGCGCCCCTCAATGCCCCACCGGATCGTGAGCTTTTCCTCCATGATGCCGTTACAAATTGCTTCGATCCGCTTGGGCTGTAGCAGGAAATGATCGTCGACAAATCCGACGGATTTATAGCCAAGCTCTTCGAGATGCTTCATCTCCGCGACCACATGTTGCGGGCTGCGGGCTCGCCACTTTCCTTCGTTGAAGATCGGGATGTCACAGAAGATACAGGGCCAGGGGCACCCGCGAGACGTCTGCATCGTGGTGAATCGGTCCATGGAGAGCACCACTGGCACGTCCAACGGCATGGACTCGACATAGTCGAGTTTCAGGCTCTCGCGATCCGGGAACGGCCATTGATCCAGTTGTCGCTCCATTGCGCGGTTTGGGTTTTGAACGACCTGCCCATCCTTCATCCACGTCAGACTTGCGACGGCTTGCGGGTTCTCAAAGTTTGCAAGGAGATCGAGCAATAGCTGCTCTCCGTCACCGCGACAGACAAAATCGACTTCGGGACATTGCAGCTTCACTAGGGAGGCATTCAGGCTAGCGAACACACCGCCGAATGCAAGCTTGACAGTTTGGTTGGTCGCACGAATTTCCCGTGCAAGGATCTTGGCATAGGGATAGCTGGTGGTACTGAGAAAACTGAGGCCGACAAGCGCCGGTTGTTCACAATTGATCCGATTGATGATAACAGAGTTCGGGGTGTCGGGGTTTGCCTGATCGAACAGCACGCACTCATGTCCTGCCTGCTTGATCACGGATGATAGCGACATGATGCCGATGGGCGGGAACCCCATCACGCGAATGTTGCCGTTGGTGGCGCGTGTTTTAGCCGGAAGTGCGTAGAACTGTGGATCGCGGACGTGGATGAGGAAAACTCGCAGACAGACTCCTTGATCAGGTCTCGATCAAAACCGGAGAGAATGTTGACGGAATGAGTACGTGATACAGTCGGGAGTGAGTACGAGAAAAAATCAGGGAGTGAGTGAGCGAAAGAAACCAGGAGAGCTGCTGAACAGTTTGAATCGTTGAACGCAACATACCACGCGTCAGTTGCTCCGTCAACGACGCAGAGAGACGAACGATCAATGTGATGAGCAATGAAAAATCTGGAGTGACTCAGTTCTTGCGCGCCGCGCCCCGGCTTTTCCCAATCAGTACGTACAGCGTCGTCGCGCTGAGGATGCTGCCGAGAACCAACGGTACGGCCCACAACTGCCACCAGGGGGCGTCTGGCGAGACTGCATAGGGGCGTGGCCAGGCGATATTGACGAATTCAAACAGGGACCAGAGAAACGCTGCCACATTAATCGCCAGCCCCCAGTGGCCTAGGTTCAACTGGCCCAGCGCCGGATTCCAGCGTCCGCTTAGACGGGTGTAGAGCCCGACGCCCGTGGTCATGGCAAACATGGCGTACAACCCGCCCGTCCCGAATGCCAGGATCGTGGCAACCGCTTCATCGTTGAGCCCGAAGAGCAATCCGAGCGTGGCCAGCAGCACCGTGAACAGCACGGCATTGTGCGGAGCTCCGGCCGCGGTAACCCGGCTGAGGACGATTGGCATACTGCCTTCACGAGCCATGGAAAACACAATGCGGGATGTGTACTGCACCATGGACGATCCGCAAGCCAGGAATGCGATCATGACGATCGCCAGAAAAGGAGTTTCCGCCCAGGCGCCAAAGTTGTCGACGATCACGGGTGTGACGGGATCGGACGCGGCGCT